>JADZDL010000236.1 GCA_020851075.1 Planctomycetota bacterium
CTACTGCGCCCCCACTACTGCGCCTCTACTACTGGGCGCGGTCCTGCTTCGAAGCAAAGCGGCGCATGTCGGCCAGCACCTGGGCGACCTGTTGCTGCATCGCTGCTGTGGCCTCCACCTGCAGGATGCCACTGTCTTCGGCGCGGATCGCCGTGCCCTCGGTCTCCCAGTAGTTCGGATTGGTCGCGTTCTTGATGTTGGCGATCAGGTCGGCGATCTGGATCCAAGCGCCTTCCGGTTCGCCTCTTCCGGACGCATCGACGGGAGCCCGGCTAAACACCAGGTCCTTGACCGGGTAGATCGTGGTCGTGATCGCGTCTCCGCCCAACTTCGTGGGCCCCACCTCGCTGGTGGTCTTGCAGGCTGCACTGCACAGGATCGCGGCAAGCAAGATGGCGAGAGGGAGCCTGGCTTCGAACATCATGGGAGGGATGTAACGCTGTTGGGGTCGAGAACTGGCTCGGAGGAGAGCCATTGCATCCCGGACCGTCCCGCCACTATTCCCGGCCCCGGCGGCACGTCAACGGCCCCGCAGCTCGACTAGCTCGGCTAGCTCCGTTCCTGCGGTCCATTCCGCCGGCTTTCTTGCCGTGTCCGTCACATTCCGGCGCAGCTCCGGATGACCCTCCCCGAATGCCCACGGTTTCTGCCTCATGATCCTGTTCGCCAGCCTCCTGCTCGCCCTCGCGGGCACTCTAAGCCTCGTGCTCGCCTTCGAGCGGCGCCGTGGCCCGGAAGGCCCCGTCGGCGCCCACTTGATCACCGGGCCGCTCGCCCTTGCGCAGGCCCTGGCCACGGCGATCGGCATCGCCAGCCAGGAGAGCGCCCCGTTTGGCTTGCCGACCTGGCCCCTCTACCTGAGCCTGCCGGGTTCGGTCGTCGCAGGCACGATCCTGCCATTCCTGGCGATGGAACAGCGTCGGCGCACCCTGGCGCGAACGGGTCTCATCGCGGCGATCGTCGGCAGTGCGCTGGCGATTCATGGCCCGATGCTGACCCCCTGGGCGGTGTTGCTCGGCAACAGTCTCGTACTGCTCACTGGACTTGGCGGCTACGCGACGTTGGTAGCTTTCTGGCTGCACACGCAGCAGCAACGCGTCGTTGCTGCCGCCAGCGACGAGCGGTCGGCGGACGAGTTCCGTACCCAAAAAGCGGCCTGGCAGCTTGGCGAATGGCAGAAGGTGCCAGCCTCTGCGGAGCTCTGGCAGCTCATCCCGTTCGCCTGCGCGCTGCATCCCGAGGTCGCGCAGCAGTGCCACGACCGCATCGCCGCACTGCCCGACCTCGACGACAAGATGACGGCGCTGTTGCGCACCGATTGGGCGCCACACGCCCTTCGCTACGTGCAGCGCCACTACCCGCATTCGCGCGCACCGCTGGCGGCCGCGCTGGGCCCGTTCCTGGCTGCGGAATGCCAACGCTGGGCAGAACACCTGCGCACTGCCCCCGAACCGCAGAACTGGGCCGGCAACCTGCATAGCCTGCTCGACTGCGCCGCCGCGGTGATCGCCGACGGCGGCGAACTGCACGAATCGATGCGGATGTGGCACACGATGCTGTTGCAGGTGCGCCGGCTCGATGGCCTGGCGACGCTCGCTGGCCGGCTGGCTGCGGGCAAGGGACTCGGCGTTCGCTGACCTACCCTGGTGCCCTTCGCGCTCTGTGCTTCCGCGCGACGAGTCCTCTGTGCCCTGCACCTGCTGCGACTTCCTCCGTGCTTCGGTTACCACGAGTTCCCCGGCACAAGGCGGGCAACGCGTCTTGTCGCTAGTTCACCGCCTGAGCATGATGGAGTCCAAGTTACGGGTGCGCCCAAGACTCGGCGACTCGCGGCGGAGCGACGGATTCGTGCATGAACTGCTCCCAATGACCAAGACCCACGTGTTCCTCGGCGTTTTCGACTTCGGCGACGACCTCGACGCGGTAACCGCCATTCTGGGAGTTGATCCAACGGAGTCATGGTTGCGCGGTGACGCCGTCCCTCCTCATCCGACCGCCAGACGGACGCACAGTCGTTGGTCGCTCCATAGTGGATTGCCGACAACAGCGTCCTTCGAAGACCAGCTGGCTGCTCTTCTGGTCAGGCTTGAGGCGCTCGGAGATCGGGTGCGGGAGGTCGCCTCTCGCTTCACCGCAGTGATCTGGGCGGCCATCTACACACCCGAGACGAATCCGGCTTTGGCCATTTCGGCCGCAACCGCAAGAAGGCTCGGCGCCCTCGAACTCGGCATCGACTTCGACATCTATGTCGTTCCCGAGGAGGATCGTCCCGTCGAGCAGGACCAATCCAGCTAGGTATGCCCGCCGAGATGGTTGCCCCAGACCTCGGCCAACTGTTCCTGTGTGCGCAGCCGCTCATAACGCGTCTTGCCGATCGCACAGTTCGGGCCATACATCGCGACCAGGGGCCTCTGCCCTCCGCCCATTGCTTCCCCGTGGCCTGGCCTCTGTGGTGGCGGCACCGTCGCACAGGCCAGCAGGAGGAACGTCGAGAACCGCCTCAACACGCGGGCAGGGTGCTCGCTACACCGAGCGGTTATCGCAAGCAGGGTTGACTCGAGTTTCCCTGGAAACTATACTACTCAGAGTTTCCATGGAAACCCAATGGTAGCCAACGCCAGAACCGCCTGCAAAACGAAGGCCCGCGCCGGGAACCTGGCCAAGAAGAATGCCAGGACCAGGGCTCCGACCCCACCACCCCTGCAAGCGCATCTGGGCTTCTGGCTGCGGTTCGTGTCCAACCCGGTGTCCATGCGCTTCCAGCAACTCCTGGAGGCGAAGGACGTCAGCGTCTCGGAATGGGTGGCCATGCGCACCTTGTGGTCGCGCAACGAGACCACCCACGCCGACCTGATCGCGGCAATGGGCATGACCAAAGGGGCCACCTCGAAGGTGGTCTCGAGGCTCGAGCAGAAGGGGCTCGCGAAGCGCCAGAGAGCGGGCGGACAGACGCGCGAGCAAGTCCTGGTCTTGACCGCCGCTGGCCGGTCGTTGTTGCCTCTCCTGGCCGCGCTGGCGGACGCCAACGACGAGCACTTCTTCGGCCACCTGCGCGCGAACGAGCGCCGCGCGTTGATGCGCACCCTGCAGGCCTTGGTGCAACACCACCAGATGAAGGACCTCCCCACCGCTTGACGGATCAGGCAGCGCCCGAGAAGCCGAGGCGACCGCAATGAACCAGAACACCAGCAACGTCATCCACACCACGTTCGAGGCCTCCAGTGCTGGCCGCATCCACTTCGGCGAGGTGATCCGGCAACTGATGAGCGTCGGGGTCGAGTCCTACCACGTCGACTACCGCGCCGGCCGTGCCACGTACTACCTGCCAGACGGTGCTCTGCTGGACATCCCCTTCGAACGACCGCAGGTCGGCATCGCCGAAGTCTTCGACGGGGATGCGGTGCGCGCGGCCATCCTGGGGGCGCAGCAGGGGCGGGTGATGTACCCCGAGTTCAAGGTGCTCTCCCAGCGCGCGGGTTGCGCCGGCTACACGGTTTGGATTGCCGGACGGCATGTCACCTACCTCGGCCGTCGCGGCGAGACGCACGTCGAACGCTTCCCGGACTGATGGCCTAGGCATTCTGCGCTTCCCGGGGCGCGTCGTAAGAGCATCGGGCCCGGTTGCTGCCAACCGAGATCGCGCTGCGCCGCGCTGGCGTCACCGACTGGGTTTCCAAGACGCCAGCGCCGCCGGTTCGCTCACAGGAGCCCGATCACCGTCTGCAACGAATCGCTGGTCTTCAGCACCCCGTTCGGATTCAGGATCATCGCCTGCAGGTACAGGTTCATACCGACGAAGTCCACAGACCAGGACGTGGCGTCAATGGTGTGGGCCCAGACGCGACTGGCGTCGGGTGCCCCCAGGACCGTGAAGTCGATGGATTGGTAGACATTGCAGCTCGGCGAGCCGTGCGGTGCGAGGTTGTACGGCAGCGGCACGCCGAGGTAGCTCGTGTTGGAGAACCCGTAGAGGTACCAGCAGACCGACGCCAGCGGTACGTTCGGGCACTCGACGATTGGCGTCTGGCCGATGGTCATGCCCATCCAGGCATGGCGCCAGCGCAGGGACAGAGGGCCAAATGCCGTCGTGCAGCCGCTGCCGAAGCGTTGGTCCGAGGCGAGCAGCGGCCTCGTGACGACGCCGAGCGACAGCAGGTAGGTGCTGGCGGCATTGCCGACGAAGCCTACGACCTGCTCGCCGGCCGGGGCGATGAAGTTGTGCCGCGCATCGCCGGTGGCGCGAGCGCCGAAGTCGTAGCTCGTGGTCGGCGTATAGATCCGGACCATGTTCACGAGGCTGGCTATCGCCCACACGTCCACGCGCCGGATGTGTTCGCCCGGCGCCAGCTCCACCACATCGGTCGTCACACCTTGCTGGAAGTAGGTGAGGCCGAGCTGTGTCGACAGCCCTGTGCTGGTGGTCATGTCGCGGCCACACCATTCCAGCTGTAGGCCCCGGAGCAGCACCGGGTCGTGCTTGACGATGAGCCGCATGGGCTGCGCGCTGGCGGCGGCGCGGACGTCGTAGATCGTGCCGCCAGACAGGTTGCCAAACGGCGGTAACACGGTGTCCTGGGCGAGGGAGGGGGCCGCGGCAAGGCAGAGGCCGAACAGGCCGGCAAGCAGCCGGAGCGGGGAGTTCGTCATGTCGATTGTTGGAAGGGGTGGATCGGCAGCGGCGTAGTGCCGCGGCTTGCCGGTCTTGGCGTCAGCGATCGCCGAGTCCGGCCACGATTTCCCCCTTCCGGTCGTCGTCGAGTCGTCGCCCTGGGCGATGCCGGGCGCGACTGGTATCGTCCCCGCCGCCGCCATGCCCACGGACTCGCCGGAGACCCAGCGCCTAACCCTCCTGCTGCAGGAGGTCTCTGCCCACGCGGACGGGCGGTGTTCGGGCGCGTTCACGGGCGTCTACGCGGAACTGCGCCGGATCGCCCGGCAGCACCTGGGCCAGGAACGTATCGGCCATACGCTGCAGGCCACCGCGCTCGTGCACGAAGCCTGGTTGCGTTTGTTCGGGACCCGGCAGTCATTTGCGAGCGGGCAGCAGTTTCTTGCCGCTGCCGCCAACACGATGCGGCGCGTGCTGATCGACCACGCTCGCAGCAAGCGCTGCGACAAGCGTGGTGGCGGACGGCGGCCGTTGCCGCTGGACGCGTTGGAACTGGCCACCACCGAGGACCCGGAGCAGGTGCTCGCAGTCGACGAGGCCGTGGTCGCGCTCGAGGCCCAGGATCCGCGGCTCGGCGAGCAGACCCGGCTGCGGTTGTATGCCGGCCTCGAGGAGGTCGAGATCGCCGCGGCACTCGGCATCAGCGAACGCACCGCGCGGCGCGACTGGCTATTGGCGCGCGCGTTCCTGCAGCGCCACCTCGGAACCTCGTGATGGACCCGGCGCGCTGGGAGCAGGTCAAGGCCCTGTTTGACGTCGCCGTCGAACTGCCGGCGACGCAGCGCCTCGTCTGGCTCGCCACACACTGCCCGGCAGACCCCCAGGTCAGGGACGAGGTGCGGAGCCTGCTCGCGGCGCACGACCTCGACACCACCGAATCCCCCACCGGGGATCCGCAGTGGATCGGCCACTACCGGCTGCTGTCGCTGCTCGGCGAAGGTGGGTTCGGCATTGTGCACCTCGCCGAACAGCACGAACCCGTGCACCGCCAGGTGGCCTTGAAGGTTCTGCGCCCCGGCATGGACTCGACGCAGGTGGTCGCCCGCTTCGCACTCGAGCGGGAGGCGCTGGCGCGCATGAGCCATCCGAATATCGCGCAGATCTACGACGCCGGGACCACTGCGAAGGGGCTGCCATTCTTCGCGATGGAGTTCGTCAGCGGCGCTTCGTTGGTGCCGTTCTGCGATCGATGCGGGATGCCATTGACCAGCCGCTTGCGGCTGTTCGTCCAGGTCTGCCGCGGCGTGCACCACGCGCACCAGCGGGGAGTCATTCACCGCGACCTGACGCCGAGCAACGTGCTGGTCGCTACCGTCGATGGCGCGCCGGTGCCGAAGATCATCGACTTTGGCATCGCCAAGGCCCTGGGCGATGGCGGCTTTGGCGACCCTGGAGCGGGCGAACCGATGACGCTTGGGGGCCGCTGCCTCGGCACGCCGGGTTACATGAGTCCCGAGCAGGCGGACCTCGCTGGCGGCCAGGTTGACGTTCGCACCGATGTCTATTCGCTCGGCGTGCTGCTCTACGAATTGCTGACGGGGCGTTTGCCGAACGATCCCCGCGCGGTGCAGGAACGAGGGCTGTTGCAGTACCTGCAGCAGGTGCGCGAAGTGGATCCGGCGCGGCCGAGTACAACCGCCACCAGCCTCGAGCCCGCCGTCGCCGCAACCCGAGGCCTGTCCGTGCACGCTTTGCGGCGACGGTTGTGCGGCGACCTCGATTGGATCACGCTGAAGGCGCTGGAGCGCGATCCCGCCCACCGATACCAGTCCGTCGCCGAGTTCGCGGAGGATCTCGAACGCCACCTGCGCCACGAACCGGTGCTGGCTGGCCCGCCGGGTCTTGGCTACCGGTTGCGCAAGTTCGGCCGCCGTCACCGCGCGGTTGCCGCGAGCAGCGTGGCGATCGTACTGGCCCTGGTGTTCGGCCTCGGCGCCACGCTGTGGCAGTACGACATTGCCAGCACGGCTTTGCGCGCCGCCATCGGCCACCGCCTGAGCGCCCAGGCGATCAATCTGGCAGCCGAAGCGCCAACGCTGGCGCTGCTGCTCGCGATCGAGGGCGCCGAACGGGCCCCCGGCGAAGACGCCGACGCGGCCCTGTACACGGCGCTCGGCCTGCACCGCGAGGTTCGGCAGGCCATCGTGCACGACGGCATCCCCTACTGGTCGGCGGTCAGCGCCGACGGCAGCTGCATGCTGAGCGGCGACGACACCCAGTTGGTCGTGTGCCGGGACCTGCGCAGCGGCGCGGTGGAGCACCAATTCGATCGGCACGAACACCGTCTGGCGGGCCTCGCAATCGATCGCCGCGGCCACCTCGGTGCCAGCTTCGACGCGCAGGGAGTCCTGCGGCGGCTCGATCTGCACAGCGGCGAGGAACTGGCGGCGATCGTGCACCCCGCTGGGCTGGCCCGGGTCACGTTCCTCGGCGACGACGGCACCCTGTTGACCGCGGCCACCGACGGCGGCCTGCGCCGCTGGGATGCCGACGGCACGCTGGTCGAGTTGGTTCGCCACCCCGGTGCGCTGACCGCGCTGCAGGTGGCTCCGGACGGGAACAGTGCGGCCGTGCTGCGCGCCGACGGCATCCTGGTGCTGCACGCCTTGCCCAGTGCGCGCCCCGTGCTCGAACGGACCCTGCCGCGGCCCGCGAAGGCGCTCGACCGCCCGACCGAAGCCTGCCTGCAGTTCAGCGAGGACGGCCGCTGGCTTGTCGCGCTGACCGATACCGGCAGCCTCGAAGTCGTCGATCGGGCCACTCCCGGCGCGAGCTGGCGACCTGGCGCCGCCGCGTATTGGTCGTTCGCCCTGGCCACCCGCGCCAACCTGTTGGCGTTCTGCGCCGCCGACGGTGCACACGCCGTCGTCGATCTGGCGACGCGGCGCCAGCAGGACCTGCCGGCGACCAATCGGCCGTCGGCGCATCTGGCGATGGACCCCGCTGGCCACACGCTCCTAGGCGAGACGCACAACCAGCCACTGCTGCGCATCTACGACCCGGTTCTGGGGCTGCATCTCGCCTCGGTGCGCGGTGCTGGCCACGCACTCTACGGCACCGCGGTGTCGAACGACGGCGAGTGGATCGATGCCCTCGGCCACAACAGTGCCGCCCACCAGTGGCGCACGGCCGTACTCGGCGAGGAACGGCGCCTCGCCCACGCACTCGCGCGCGGCACCCTGCAAGGGGCACTGCCGATCCCGCCGGGCAACCTGGCGCTGTGCTGGCGCAGGGAAGGCGAGAGCACGCGCTACGCGCTGGTCGACGTCGTCCGCGGCGTCGACGTGGCCTCGTTCGGCGAGGTCAAGGGCCACCAGCCCGAAGCCAGCCTGACTCCGCGCCAGGACGCGGTGATCGTCGATTGGACCGCGGAGACGGTGGTGCTGCAGTTGCCCGACGGGAAGCCCCTGTTCCGCTGCGGTCGCCACCTCCTGCGTCCGCGCTGCAACGCGGCCTGCACGCATCTGGTCGGTTTCGCCGGCTCGCGGGTGCAGGCCTTCGACCTGCGGTCTGGTGCGCTGGTGTTCGATCGTGAACAAGCTGGCGCCCAGTACGTGGACATCAACCACGACGGCACGCTCGTGCTCACCGCGGATGGGGCACGCAACACGACGACCCTCTGGTCGATCGCCGCGGACCGGCCCGAGCAGATCATCCAGCACGCGGCGTTTGCGTTCGATGCGCGTTTCACCGCCGACGGCCAGCACATCGTCTCCTTCGCGAACGACACCACCGCGCGGATCGTCGACGTGACCACCGGCAGGACCGTTCGCCAGCTGCGGCTGCCCACCGGCGACTTCGGTTGGGTTCACGTCGATGCCAGCGGTCGGTTCGTCGCCTTGCAGACCCCCGAAGAGACCAGCATCCACGAACTCGCCACCGGCCTGCGCCGCCTGCGCTGGGCGCCAAACGAACGGGCCGAACGCTTCGAGCAACTGGCGTTCTCTGCGGACGGCAGCCAGGTGCTCGCGTCCTTGCCGGACGGCCGCTACCGCCGGTTGCCCATGGATCCGCTCGCCGCCGCCCGCGCGCTCGCCCCGCGCGCGCTGCAAAGCAACGAGCGGCTGCGCTACGAACTGCCTGGGTCTGCCGACGCGATGCCGACCGAGGTGGCCGCTCGCGTGCACGTCGACGCGGCTATCGCACTGCTCGAGGACGAACAGGTCACCGCGAGCCGCCTCGACGAAGCGCTGCAGCGACTGCAACTAGCGGCCCGCGTGCGCCAGCGCCTGCAGCCGCGGTTCCACCTTGCCCAGGCGATGCTGTGGTCTCGCCGCGCTGATCTGCGCGGCGGGTCGCTCGACGCCGCCGAACTTGACGAAGCCTTTGCCGCCGCGAAGGCCTACCTGGAGGCTGGTGGCGAGGTCGCGATGCGCACCCTCGCGATGCGCCCGTCGCTGGCCGCGCTGCGGCGCCAGCCGGGGTTCGAGGCGCAGGTCACAGGCAGGAAGTAGCCCCGGGGCTTGGGCCGCGCGCGTTGCCACCGCGCACCGTTCAGCGCTGCGCGTCCAACGCCAGCGCCGCAAACTCCTCGCGCGTCGCCGTGCCTTCGTGCTGGTCGACGACGAACTCCATCACCACGCCTACAACCCGATGACCCCGGTTGTGGCATCCGACATGACAAGGCCGGCAGGATTGCCGTTCGCGTGATCGAGCACGATCGCCTGTTGGTGCAGTCGCACTCCTGCCAGGGAAACGGTGTTGGGCACGGCCAGGCTCGCCGTCGCAACACCGCCGGTGCCAACCAGGAAGCGGATCGCGTCCGGGCTCACAAGCAAGGAACACCCGGTCAAGCCGGACGGCGTGAGATCCAACGGCAACGGACCGGCCGCCGTGTTCTGATTGCTCGTGCCGGTGATCAGGATCGCCGCGGACTGGGGCAGCCGGCGGATATCGACGGCCAGGACCTGACCGAGGCGAGGTGGCGCGGATGCCGCGAGCCGGGCGATGCCGGCGCTGCCCGGGCAACCTCGGCCAAAGGTCCGGTAGCTGCCGAACTGCACGAGCGCGAGGGTCTGGTTGCCACCGGCCATGACCGCGCCAAACGACGAACCGGGCGGCAACGACGGCACGTTGCACTGGCTGCTATGGTTCGCGCCCCAAGCGAGGATGCTGCCGTCACTGCACAGGGCCGCGACGTGTGCTTCACCAGTGGCGAGATCGACGAACGCAACGCCGGGAAGCGGCTGTGGCACATTGCACTGACCCGCAGTGTTGTCGCCCCACACGACCACGCTGCCATCGCTGCGCCGCGCCGCCGTGAAGTTCGCGCCGGCTTCAACCTCGACATAGGTGACGCCGCGCGGCAACGACGGGACGCTGCATTGCCCGTAGTCGTCGTTGCCCCAGGCGACGATCGTTCCGTCACTGCGAAGTGCAGCGCTGTGGAACCTGCCGGCCGCGACGTCGATGCAGGCTGTGCCGGTGGGCATCCCGGGGACGGAGGTCTGGCCGTGGTTGTTGTAGCCGAAGCAGACGACCCTGCCATCGCTGCGCAGGGCGACGCTGTGCGCGCCGCCGGCGGCGATGTCGAGATAGGTTCTGCCCGGCGGCAACGCTGGGACGGTGCATTGCCCAAGGCCCGTGTATCCCCAGCCGACTACCGTGCCGTCGCTGCGACGACCGAGCGAATGGCGCGGCGCCGACTGCCCCGTGAACAGGGAGGGAGCCCCACCGGACGAGATCTGCACGTAGGTGACACCCGGTGGCAGCGCCGGAACGTTGCAGTGCCCCCACTCGTTGTAGCCGCCCCAGCACGCGGCGCTGCCGTCGCTTCGCCGGGCAAAGACGGTGGTGTCCGCGCCGTCGCCACCTGCCGCGGCCTCAACCCAGGTCGTGTTGATCGGCAGGGCCGGGGCATTCCATTGCCCCAGGGCGTTGGAGCCCCAGACGGCGAGGCTCCCGTCGTTCCGCAAGGCGACGCAATGCGAACCGCCCGCATGCACTCCGACATACGAGAGTCCCACCACCGGCGCGGGCACCTGGCACGGGCCCCATTGGTTGGAGCCCCACGCCACGATCGCACCATCGCTGCGCAGGGCGAGACTGACGATCGCATCCGCGGTCACGCTCACGTACGAGATCCCGGGCGGCAGCGCCGGCACGTTGCACTGGCCGAAGAAGTTGTTGCCCCAGGCCACGACGCTGCCGTCGCTGAGTCGGGCCAGCGAGTGGTTCCTGCCCGCGGCCACCTCGACGCAGGTCGTGCCCGCGGCGAACGGCGGCACGTTGCACTGACCGAGGATGTTGTTGCCCCAGGCCAGCACATTGCCATTGTTCAGAAGGGCAAGCGAGTGCGATGCACCGGCAGCCATCTGCACACACGTCGTTCCCGATGGCAGCGCCGGCACGTTGCCGAGTCCTTGGGCCGTGTCGCCCCACGCGACGATCGCGCCGTCGCTGCGTCGTGCGAGCGAGTGATTGCCGCCCGCACGGACTTCGACGTAGGTCGTGTTCGCCGGTAGCGCGGGGACGGAGCACTGACCTTGCGAGTTGGAGCCCCTGGCCAGCACCCGGCCATCGCTGAGCAAAAGCAGGGTGTGCTGCTCGCCGGCGTCGATGCCGATGTACGTGCGTCCGGCCGGCGGGAACGGCAGATCGCATTGCCCGGCGCCGCCCATGCCCCATGCGACGGCACTGCCGTCGGCCCGCACCGCAGCAGAGTGACCGCCGCCGGCCGACACCAGGGCGAACGGTTGCTGGGCATGCCGGCTGTCGACGTGGACGTTGCCCCAACCGACCAGCCCCTCCTGGGCCGCACCTGTCTGGGCCAACGCCAGCCACACCAACACGAACGCGGGAATTGATGACGAGGCAGCTAGGGACATGGAAGGGGTGCCGATGGATTCTGGACTATAAGGGCAAATGGCCTTCGCAAGGCGCGTGCCCACCGGGGGCTTTTCCCAGCCCTTCTGGCTGCAGGGCCGGCAAGACGTTCGCAGGGCCCGCCACTCCGTTACGGCAGGGAACCGCGTGTCACGCACACGGAACAATCGCCGGCGTGCGGCCTCGGAGTCGTTCCCTTCCGCCGTAGCAGTCGATTGGATCCGCCGCGTTCGCCGCGGTTTGGCCATGCGCGAGCCACGACCGCGGCACGTCGATGCCAGCTCCGCCGTGCCGCACCGCCTGCAGCCAGGTCAGCTGCACGACTTCGTCCTGTTCGGAGGCGAGCAGATCGCGCGCGAGCAAGCGCACGAACGGCGCCTCGTCGAGCAGACGCTGCAGGCTGTCGGGCGGATTCTCGGTCATCGGCGACAAGGACACCGCTCGCGGCAATTCCTGTACGGGTTCCTGCGGGTCGCCGCGCAGAATCGGCATCGAACGGGCGGCCTCCAACTGTCGTTTCGATGCCCCCCGCGAAACCTCACGGTGCGCGGACCGGGTCGTCGATTCCCTGCGCAAGCGATCTGCTGACCAGGGCACCGCAGACACGGTCGTAGGGTGTGCGCCCCGTGCGCCACAGCGACAGCACCCACCACGCGGGCAACCCCATCGACAGCGCCATCGGTGCGTACAGCCAGCCTGGAGCCACCACTTCGGTTGCCGCATGCCATCCCACCAGATGCCCACACTCCCAGGGCACGAACTTCAGCAGGTTGCGCGCGACCGCCCGCGGGAACGGCAAGCGGCCACCGCGGTGTGACGACACCACGAGACCGACAAGTCGCTTGCCCGGCGACCAACCCCAGTAGGACTCGGCCGCGGCCAGGGCACAAGCAACCGGCAGCGTGAGCGCGAGGAACCCTCGCAGATGACCCCACGACGGCCCCGGCATCTCGACCGCTGCCAGACCACCTGCAGCCCAGATCACCAGGCCGAACAGGGCCAGCGCGTAGACGGCGATGCAGGCATTGTCCACCAGCATCGCGAGGCCCCGACGCAGCAAGGCCCTGCCACCTGGGGTTGCCCTCGTATTCGACGGATTGGCCATGCGGCCATCGTCCGGTTCCTCGCCGCAGTTACCAGCGGCGCGCCACCCGCCCCGCGCCGCCAACGACCGCGGACCAGGGCCCCGTTTGGTCCCCCAACCTGTCGCGGGTTTCTTCCCAGGCCCAAGATGCCCGGACCCACCCTTGCCGGCGCCTCCACGATGGCCGACCCTGGTGGTCCATGCCCATCGCCGAGCTACCGACGCCGAGCCGATTCGCCCGCATTCGCCGAACGCTGCGCGAACTCGGCCCCGCCGCGCCTTGGTTCGCGCTCGCGCTCGTCGGCCCCCTGCTCGGTTCCGTCCTCGTCGCCGCGACCGGAGACACCTGGCGCCCGTGGTTTCTGACCGGGTTCGGCTCCGCACTCGCCTTCCTGCTCGCCGGTGCCACCGCCGCCGGCGCGTGCCTGCTGCCGACGCACGTGACGTCGATCGTGGCAGGCTTCCTATGTGGCAGCGCGCTTGGGTCGCTGTGGGCATTCCTGGCCGCGCTGCTGGCGGCCGTGGTCGGCTTTCTGCTGTGGACGCCGCTAGTCGGGAAACGGGCGCTGCGCGCGCTCGCCGATTCGCCGCGTGGGCTCGCCGTGCACCGGATCCTGCTCGGCGCCGGCACCGCGCGCGCCGTGCAGGTGATCGCGCTGCTGCGCCTGTCGCCGGTGATGCCGTTCGCGGCCACCAACCTGCTGCTGGCGGCCTTTGGCGTGCGCGCCAACGTGTTCGTGCTGGCCACCGTGCTCGGCATCACGCCGCGAGTACTCGCCGGTGCTTGGATCGGCGCGGGCCTTGCCGAACTCGACTGGAGCGCCACTTCGCAGCCGTGGCTCACCGTGCTGGCGATCGTCGCTACGGTCGCTGCGGTGGTCGTGATCGGCCGGCTGGCGAGGCGCGCGCTGCGGCAGGCGGCGGGGTTGGACGTGCGGTCGTGATGCCCGTCGGCCAACACGACCACCGCTACTTCCGCCTCGACATGTGTCCATTCAGGCGCTCAATCAGATCGAACTCCCATGACACAGGGACCGGTCCATCCCACCTGATATCACAGGCTTTCTCGATACTCTTGAGGGACTCTACTGCGCACGACTCCCACTCACCTGGGTTGCCACTAAAACCGCAACGCCTGAAATGCGGTGCGAACAGCGCCAACGCAAACACAAGCTTCGGAAGGTCACTGGCTTTGTTGTTCTTTAGCCACTCTCCCGCAAACTCGACGTCGACACCCATGAGATATGCGGCGAGTCCATGATCGCTGAACTTTGCATCGAGTGCTGTTTTGCGTAACTGATTCCACTGGTCTGCCAGACCATCTCGACGAAGCCGCTCCGCCACCACCATCGCCTCCAGCCCGCCCAACGAGCTGAACGCGGACGCCAGCCATCCTCGCTCAAGAGAGCCTAGCGGTCTCGGTGCTGCGCAAACGACCGCCATTGCAACCGCCCCAAGACTGGGCCCCCAGGCAACTGGTGCTCGTGCGCACACCTTCTCAATATCGTCGGGCCACAGGTCTAGATGCAACCGCACATCATGTTCCTTTGGTAGGCCACGGCTCTTGAGAATACGCCAAGATTCGTCCTTGGCACTGTGCTTCGCCGCAGCGGCGACAAACCGCTCAAACGCGAACTCCTTCCTTCCATCACTCTTCAGCCCACTAGCACACTGCAAGACATACCTCGCCAGCTCTCCAACCGTCATCAGCCTTGCAACCTGAGCAAGGTCGCCGGTCCAGACGCAGCACCTCGTGGGACGGTCGTCGTTCCTTGCTTCCCACACAGCCCCAACGTCGACGACCGCTCGCCTGAGCCATCCCAGATAAGAGGAGTCAGAAGAGCCGTACAGCCACCCATCATCAGCCTGCCCCAGCTCAAGTCCCCTAGACCCTTCAGTCCAATCTGGAAGTTGCACATCCAGCAATCCCTCGGTCACGCCACGCCCCATCAGATTCCTCTGCTCTCTGACAAGCGACGCCCATTCGTGCTCCGGGAACAGGCGAATCCAATTATCCGTATGGGCCATCACATCACGCCACTGGCCAGCGCGAATAGTAGCGGAGTACACCAACAATATCCACGCGTCTCCACCAATCGCTCTCTTGGCAAACTCTGTGGACACGAGAGGCGACGCCGCTTCCTTAGCCGATAGTACCAGCATGGTTCGCGTCTGCATACTTATCGGAAGTCCTGCGGATCGAAACAATTGTGGGTATCCGGGTGAACCGCTCTCTTGCATGTCCGACCATTTCACACTCCCTTGCAGGTCCGACCACTTCGCAGGGCGCAACGTAGGCATCGCCCAGCGGTCCGACGCCGCACAATATACCCCACCTCCATCAATGCCCTGAAAGACCCATCCACTCGCAGAATTGCCACTAAGCACGCCATACCGGAACCGTCCGCCGCAGAGCGCAATGCCCAGTGGCTCTGCCCCAACCGCAACCGGACGCAACGCTTCCAGCAGACGACGGACATCTTCGCCGCTCACGCCAGCTTCCGGCGCTGGTGCCCTTTGGCCACCCCATAGGCAACCCCCAAGTACAGCTACACAAATGGCAAGTTGTTTCCGTGGAACCACCGCGCCTCCTGTTGGCCAACCACCTCCGAGAATACGGAGTTTGAGCCCGCTTCGCCAGATAGGGATCGATTGGCCTCGCGTGCCGCCGCCGATCGGTATCGCCCGAAAGGACTGCGTCACACCTTGACCAGCGCCCTGCCGGGCAGGTTTCGCCTGGCCACTGCGCCGGTTGCTGCGCCCGCGGTGGCCTACCCCACCACCGAGAACGCCCCTACCGAACCTCGTTCCGCCGCGGGATCCTCTCGATGCCGAGCGGCACCCTCTCGACCGGCGCGGTGCGTCCCCCTTCCTTCGCGGTCAACCTGGCAAGCAACGCCTGCAGCTCCTGCCGCTTGCCCACCTCTTCGAAGAACAGGTTCCTGGTCTCGCCCGGATCCTTCGCCAGATCGAACAACTGCCCAGTCGCCTCCGGCGCCGTCTCGGGCAATGCGTACTTGTGCAGCATCCCCTTGGCGTAGTCGTTGCCGCCCGATCCGGTGTGGGCGAGGTACTTCCAGTTCCCCACCCGCAGCTCGAACTCCGAGCGGAAGCTCTGCGTGAGCATGTGCGGCCGCACCGGTTTGCTGTCCGCCTGCATGCCCAGCATCACCGGCAGCATGTCAAAACTGTCGACCGCGACCTCGGCCGGCAGGGTGTAGCCCACGATCGACGCCACCGTTGCAAAGATGTCGGTCGTATTGGTCAGCTGCGTCGAGACCTGACCCGCCGGAATTCGACCGGGCCAACGCGCGAGGAACGGCACCCGGTGCCCACCCTCCCAACCATCGCGCTTCATGCCGCGCAGACCGCCGGCCGGGTCGTGCGCATGATCCTCGCGCATCCACACGGTGTGCATGGTCTCGGGGCCGTTGTCGGAGTTGAACAGCACCAACGTATTGTCATCAATGCCGAGTGACTCAAGCGCATCGAGCATCCGCCCCGTCAACACATCCAATTCGTGCACGAAGTCACCGCGCGCTCCGGCCTTCGTCGCCCCTTCGAACTCGGGCGCGGGCAAGACCGGCGCGTGTGCGATCTGGGTCGCCAACACGACAAAGAACGGCACCTCCGGTGTCTTCTTCCGATGCTCGGTGATGAAGGCCACCGTCTTCTCGAAGAACAGCAGGTCGGCGTCCACAAACCGATACCCCTTCGCCTTCCAGCCCTCGTCGTTGTCCCATCGCCACTTGCCGCCCGGATTGGGCAATTCCTTGCTTTGGTGCCGTTCGGTCGCGGGCACGGGCACCATGCCGTTTTCGAGATAGATGTAGAGTGGATCGGTCGTCGGACAATTGGGTGTCACAAAGGACGCGTCGAAACCGCGCGCGTTGGGTCCGTCGGGCAGCGGCGTGCTCTTCGCATAATCGATGCGCAGGGAGTTCTCGAACCCACCCCCGAGCTGCTTGCCGTCCTTGTCCAGCCACGTGAGACCGACGTGCCACTTGCCGAAGACACCCGTACGGTAGCCCTTCGTCTTCAGCATGTCGGCAATGGTGAGTTCGCCAGGCTTGATGTAACTCGGCCCACCCGGACCTTCGAAGGCCTGCGCACGGCGGCCGGTGCGGCAGACCATCTGGCCGGAATAGAGCCCGTAGCGGGATGGGGAACAGACCGTCGCCGGGCTGTGGGCGTCGGTGAAACGAATGCCCTCGCGCGCCATCCGGTCGAGCCGCGGCGTCGTGTAGGCGGCCTTGCCGTTGTAGCAGGACAGGTCGCCATAGCCGAGGTCATCGGCGTAGACGATGACGATGTTGGGCAGCGCCTGGGCAAACGCTGGGGCCGCGGGCAACAAGACCGTAGTGAGGACCACGCGCCAGAGACCAGGGCTGCTCATGAGTGCCCTTCGTAACCGACAACTCGCCTTCTCGCCGTCGCGATGGGCCAGGAATCGCCATTTCACGCGGCGGCGGGACCTTTCCAGGAGCATCCAAGTCAGCAGTTCCGTGACTTCGTGAGCGCCGCGCCTGACGATTGGCAACCGCCACGATGACCACAACGCCAATCCACATCCTGCATGGAGACAAACGCCTCCAGGCCACCGGCGGCGACATGATCACCACCCGCGGCGTCGTCATCGGCGTTACGCGCAAGGGCTATTGGATCCAGGATCCGCAGCGGGATGCCGGCACCCCGGGTAGCCACGGGCTCTTCGTGTTTGACCGTCGACGCCAGGCGCGAGTGGGCAGTCTGGTCGAAGTTTCTGGCGAGGTCATCCAGTACCGACCTGATCCCAACACGCGGCCAACGACCCAACTGGTCGAACAGGCGACCCGCATCCTGGCCGAACAGGGCCCGCTCATCGAGCCCTTCTGGTTGACTGCAGAACGTGTGCTCGTGCGGCCTGCAGAGCTTGCTGCGCTTCTGCGGCGCTTGGAGGGCATGCTGGTAGGCGTGGCCGCGGGTGCCACCTTTGTCGCACCGAGCAATCCGTTTGGTGACTACGTGCTGCTGCCCCGCGGCGCCAACCTCGCGCGCACCCAGCAGGGCGGTGTGCTCATCGACCCGCGTTTACCCGAGCGGTGGCTGCCGGGGTTCCGCGTGCTGGACTACGACGCGGCGCCCACGGTGCACGTCGGCGCCGAACTGCTCGAACCGATCCTGGGGCCGCTCAACTTCCGCGCCGCCTCCTACCAGATCGCGGCCGCCGGGCCGGTGCGCGTGCGGCAAGCCGAGGTGCAGACGCTGCCCACCAGCCTGCGCAACGAGGGGGCACGCATCACGGTGTTGACCCTCAACTGCTTCAACCTCGATCCCCACAAGGAAGACCCGAATCGCGTCAAGGATCCGGACCGCGACGTCGACGACGATGTCGCCGACCGGCGTTTTACGGCGCTGGGCCGGGCCATCGCCAGGGATGCGAAGTGCCCCGCGATCGTGGCCCTGCAGGAGATCCAGGACAACGATGGAGCCGAACTCTCCGGCGCCGTGGATGCGGCAAGCACGTTTGCTCGGCTCATCGCGGCCATCCAGCGCGCCGGCGGCCCGCGTTATGACTGGGCCGATATCCCGCCTGAGGCGGACGCCGATGGTGGTCAGCCTGGCGGCAACATCCGCAACGCGTTCCTCTACGACACCGCGCGCGTGCAACTAGAAGCCAACACGATGCAGCGCCTGGGCGTCACGGAACCCGCCTTCGAAGGTTCGCGCAAGCCCCTGGCGGCGCGTTTTCGCCTCGTGCATGGCCCCGGCGAGGTGGAGGTGATCAATGTGCATCTGGCGTCCAAACGCCATCAAAACGGCCTGTTTGAGGCCACGCAGCCAGGTTTCGACCCGCGCCTCGATCTGCGCGTGCAACAGGTCGAGGTGATCGGCGCCCATCTGGCCGCGCTACGGGCAGAGCAGGTCGATTACTACGTGACAGGCGACTTCAACGATTTCGAATTCAGTGACACCCTGCGTGCCCTCATCGGGGAGCACAGCATCAACCTCGTGGAGACCGTGCCCGAGCCACTGCGCTTTGACTACAACCACCGGGGCATGTCCCAGGCACTGATGCACGGTGTCGTGGCCAGGCGGCAGCTCGTGGGTCGCACGGTCGAGTATGAGATCCTGCACGCCAATGCCCTGATCGGCACCAAACCAGGCCAGCAAGGGGAGAAGCCGAGCGATCACGCCTACGTCATCGCCCGCTTGGAGCTCGCCTCTGGCCCTTAGACCGATGCTTTGGGCGCCGCCTCTGCCGCGAGCGGCTTGATGAGCACGCGCGAACGACGACCACTCTCTTCGTAGCGCACACGGCGTTCGCGCGGCAGGTCGTCGGGTGTGCCGTCGCGGAAACCGGCTTTGGCGCGGAAGAAGTTGAAGGTCTGCGTCGACAGCGCAAACAGCACGGAGAGGCCAAGCGCCTGCGCCTGCTCTTCGACGAACTGCACCATCAGCCTGCCGATGCCTTGGTTCTCGTGCGACGGCCGCACCGACAGACAGGCCAGTTCGCCCTTGTTCTCGGCGGGGTACTGGTGCAGCGCGATGCAGGCGACGGGATTGCGGTCCACCTCGAATAGGAAGTAATCGCCGAGCTGCTTCTCGATCACGGCCCGCGAGCGCGGCAGCAGTTCATCGGCGTCGACCGAGGCTTGGATCAGCTGTTCGATGCTGCGCACGTCGCGTTTGCGCGCCTTGCGAATCTGCCGGTACTCGTTGCTGTGGATCAGCGTACCGATGCCTTCGTTGGAGAACACTTCGGCCAGCAGGCATTCGTCGACGAGGCCGTTGATCACGTGCACGCGTGGCACCCCAGCCTGGCAAGCGGCCACCGCATGGCGCGCCTTGGACACCTGGTCGGGCGCGACCGCGCCCTTCTGCAACGCCAGTTTCAGCTCGTCGACGCCCAGCTGGCGCGTCAGCGAGCCGTTCAGGAGCAGGCCGTCGGCAGTGGTCACAAACACGAGTTTGACCGCGCCCAGGGCCTTGGCGACCTCGAGGGCGACGGAATCGGAATTGACGCGGTAGCTGTGGCCGTGGCCGTCGATGCCGAGCGGCGGCACCACCGGCACGATGCCGTTGGTGAGCAGCGTCTGCAGCGGTTCGGTGTCGATGCGTTCGACGCGGCCAGTGAACTGATGGTCAATCCCGCGCAGGATGCCTTGCGGGTGCGCAACCACCGCGTTGGTAGTGGCGCCGCGCAGGTCGGCGATGCTGAGCCCGGCGAGCACTTCGTGCGTGAGGCCGTTGGCGGCCGCCAGCGCCAATTGCAGCGTGGCGGCGTCGGTAATGCCGGTGCCTTCGAGGTCCGACGCCGTGATGCCCTTTTCGCGCGCGAGTTGCTGGATCTGCGCCGCGGCGCCGTGCACGAGCACCGTGCGGATATTCAGCGAACGCAGCACGGCCACATCCATGAGGATGTTGCCGAAGTTGTCGTCGCCGACGATCGCGCCGTCGACGGCGATGACGAACGTCTTCTCGCGGAACTGTGGAACGTAGCGGAGAATGCCCCGCAGGTCGGTGGACCTCATCGGGTCGGATGCTAGCAGCCGGTGGGCCGCTTTCACCATGGTCGAATGCGAGGCCGTCCTAACCGCGGTCGCCGTAGCAGTCCTCGAGCGGATGGTATGGGCGCCGCTTGCGGAGGTGCTCGAACTCGTGACGGTGAGTCCGGATGTAACCGGCGGCGGCTTCCTCGATGGCGGCGACACTTGCGCCGAGCGCCGAATCCAGGTGATCGAACTTCTTGCGGAGGCGCGCGATTGTCGCGAATCGGCGATCCCAGTCGTCATAGTCCGCCTGACTTGGGAACAAGTCGAATGCCCTGGTGAGCACCTTCGCTCCAGCGCGAAGCCCGACCAGGGCCAGCGCATCGCAGATGGCCCGACCGCAGGCTGGGTGATCACATTCGAAGACGTAGAGCAACCCGCCGTTGTCGTAACGGGTCTTGAGGAAGGCAAGTCGAACGAGCGCAGCCGTGGGCGGCGGCAGCGTCTTGATACGGTCTACGCGCCACGAACGGTTCTCGATCCTCTCGATCAGTCCCCACAGGAGGTCGCCTCCCGGTTGGAAGAGGGCATCGAAGGCGCTGCCAGTGGTCATCGCTGTCAGCCTAACGGATTGGTCCAGTTTGCCGCGCTCCGGGGATCGATGGGATTGCGTAGGCCGGCAGCGCGCCCGGCAACGAAGTCGTGAACTGCGGTTTCCGCCCTCCCGGGAATGCACAGCTGGACCCGCACCCCAGGACGCGGCAGGATGAAGGGAGACGGATTCCGAAGGGCCGGTTACCGCACCTTCCATTCCCTGTGACCAAAGAACGGGCTCACTGCAATGCACTTGCACACCTGGCTGGCGACGATTCTCCC
>JADZDL010000237.1 GCA_020851075.1 Planctomycetota bacterium
CGAGCCGCCAGTGCGTCGCCGAGGCAAAGGGCCACCACGCAGGCATCCGCATCGTGTTCGGCCTGCGCGAGCATTTCGCGCGCAACCGACTCCGGATTGGCACTGCCATCCGCGACGATGAGGATCTCCGAAGGCCCCGCTGGCGCATCGATGCCCACATCACCAGCCACCTGCCGTTTGGCTTCCGCGACCCACGCGTTGCCAGGCCCCGTGATGCGGTCGACCTTTGGCACACTTGCGGTCCCGTAGGCCAGCGCCGCGATCGCACCGGCCCCGCCAAGCGAGAAGACGCGCGTGGCCCCCGCAAGGCATGCCGCCGCGAGCACGAGATCCGCCGGTTGCCCATTCGCCGCCGGTGGCGAACAAACGACGATCTCGGCGACTCCCGCCACGCGCGCCGGCACCACGCCCATGAGCACACTCGACGGATACAACGCGGTCCCGCCTGGCGCGTAGATGCCAACGCAGGCCAGCGGATCGGCGCGGCGGCCTACGGTCACCCCCGGTTCGACTTCGACCTGCGACGCCGCCGGCAACGTGGCTCGCGCGACGCGCTCCAGATTGCCCGCGGCGCGCTCCAGACCGCGGCGAACTGCTGGATCGAGCGCCTGCAGGGCCCGCTCAAGTTCGGTGCGTGGCACTTCGAGTTGTCGCAGTGCCACGCGATCGAATTGCTCCGCGTAGCGGAACAGCGCACTGTCCCCCTGAGCGCGCACCTCCGCCAGTTGCCGCGCGACGGTCGCCGCGATGCCACGATCGAGCGAGAACGTGCGATTGCACAGCACCCCGCGCGCCTCGGCATCGAGCGCATGCAGAGCGCCGATGAAGCGAATCGTGCTCATGGCATCAACCTCTCGATGCGCGTGACGAGAATGCCCTCGCAACCAAGCGCCTTGAGCGCGGCCACGGTCTTGTAGATCGCAGGGGCTGCGACCACGGCGTGCATCGCGAGGAAACGACCTCCGCCGAACACTTCGCTCATCGTCGGCCCATTGAGCCCAGGCAGACGTTCGCAGACCTCGGCGAGGCGGTCCTTCGGCACGTTCGCCATCACGTAGCGCTGACCACGCGCTCGCAGCACCGAAGACAGCGCAATCGTGAGCTCCTGGGCCCAAGGCTGGCCAGCGCTGTCGCAGCGCCCGACGAGCCGCGCCGACGAACTCATCACCGGGGCGATCTCCCGCAGGCCGTTCACCTTCAAGGTCGAACCCGTCGACGTGAGATCGACGACGATGTCGGCGATCCCGAGGTGCGGCGCGATCTCCGCGGCGCCGCTGACCGGCACGACTTCCACCGCGATCCCGCGGTTGGCGAAGAAGTCGCGCGTCAGGCGAGGAAACGATGATGCCACCCGCGGCCGCCCCGCCAACTCGGCGAGCGAGGTGATGCCGCTGTCGTCGCGCACCGCGACCACGAGCCGGCAACGGCCGAATTCGAGGTCCAAAAGCTCATTCAGGGCACATCCCGATTCGGCGACGAGGTCCGCGCCGGTGATGCCAAGGTCGGCAGCTCCGTCCGCGACGAACTCGGGAATGTCTTGAGCGCGGACGAAGATGGCTTCGAACTCGCCGCCGACCGAAGCTGTGAGGCAACGTTCGGACTTGCCGCGAATCGGCAATCCGGCGTCATCGAGAAGATTGCGGACGTCTTCGGGTAAGCGGCCCTTGTTGGGCAAAGCGATGCGAGGCATGCAGACTCCCAGGTGGCAGGTGCGAGGGAGCGCGCCGGGCAGAAACGAAAAAGCCCGTCGCGCTGGACGGGCTTTCGTGTGTCGGCTGGCTAGTTGTGTCTGGCCAGCGGTCTCTGGCCTTCTGTCAACTCACGTGCGCACACGAAAGCCCGCGCGGGCTATGATGGTGCGCATGCGAATGGCGGAAGGACGACATCGACGCCCTAAGTAGCGGTTCGGCGTTGCGCTGTCAAGACCGCAGCGATCTGCTGCCCCTCCGCGCCGCAACTCGCCGCAACAAGCCATGCCAAAGCAGAACCCGAAGGTCGACCCCGCTGTGAGCGAGTTGCTGCTGGCGCTCGACCACCCGCTCGCCAGCGACATCGAGAAAGTCCGCCAGCTGATTCTTGGCGCGGATCCGAGCATCACCGAGGCGGTGAAGTGGAACGCGCCGAGCTTCAAGACAACGGACTTCTTCGCCACGTTCAACCTGCGCTCGCGCGATCGTGTGCAACTCGTCTTTCACACGGGCGCCAAGGTGAAGGCGACGGCCAAGACCGGCATCAAGCTCGAGGACCCAGCGGGCCTGCTCGATTGGCGCGCCAAGGACCGCTGTCTCGTCACGCTCGGCGCGGGCAAGGAACTGACCAAGCATCGCGCCGCATTCCTGGCGATCGTGCGCGAGTGGATCCGCTGGGTTTGAACGAGCTAGCGCTCAGCCGACCGCGTGCGCCGAGAAGTAGGCCCCGATCGAGAAGTCCGCGCGCCGACGGCCGCGCCCCTGATACACGTTGTGTTGCGTCGCGTGATCGGCAACCGGCATCACGCGCGCGTCAAAGGTGACACGCGTCAGCGGCGTCTTGTTGGCTGGACCGGCGTGCACGCAGCGCGAGTCAAACACGACGATGTCGCCGACGTCGACCTCCAGCGGCTGGCACATACGCGCACAGCGCTCCATGAGCACGGGATCGTTCTGCGTATCCAAGCCAAAGCGTGCGAAGTCGTAGTCGTATTCGCGCAGCAGTTCGAGGCTCTCCGGCAACTCCGCAAACAGCAGCGAACGCGTTGCCTCGCAGCGCACCAGGGGCACAAACACATTCACTTCGCGTGGATTGTGCCCGATCATGATGTCGCTGTGATAACTGGTCTCGCCGGGGTAGCCGGGCGCGTTCGGGAAGAACACGCGGAACGTCGGCGTGCGCTGGAAGTGTGCTGGGCCAACACCAAGCTGCGGCACGACGATCTCGGCCAGTAGACGTTCGTAGAGTGCCCCGAATCGCGCCGGCATCTCGTACAGCGCCTTTGCCGCCGCACTCTGCTGCGAACTGTCCATCGCCTGATTCTCGGCCGCGACGAGCTCGTGCAGATACTCCAGCCGATTGCCGCGCGCGGCCAGCGCCACGCGATCGAGCATGCCGGCCGCCGCCAACGTATCCCCGACGAGCCCGCAGAAGTCGAATTGCCTCGCGTCATAACGCAGCACGGCGACACCATTCGGGTACTGCCGCTGGAATGGACTCACGCGCTCCATGTCGGCAACGAACTCCGGACGGAAGGTCGGATCGCGATAGTCCGCGTAGTCGGGGGCTGGACGCGCGTTCTTGTTCTTCGGGTCAGCGATCAGGTAGGACATGGCTCGGGCTCCTCTTCTGGTTGGTGGGTATCCACATGGGCGGCGCCTCGCGCCGGCCGATTTGCCACTCGTCGCGCCGCCAGCAGCCGCGCAACAAACTCGGTGTAAGGCTCGCAATCCCGGCCCGCCTCGAGCGCCGCGACGGCGCCTGGTAGCGAGAGGGCATCCAGCAGCTGGGCCTGCGCAAGATGCGCCGACAAGAGACCGGGCACGCTCGATCGAACCGTGGCGAGCAGACAGCGCGCGACCGCAGGATCCCCGTGCAGCAAGGCAGTGCCATAGAACTCGGCCAACGCGCTGACGTCGCGCTGCTGCACCTCGGTGAGAATGCCCAGGCGCGCATGACTTGCCGCCTCCTCGGGCAAGCCCGTCGCAAACAAGGATGCCGGCAAGGCCCGATGCGGCTGGAACGGCTGCGAACTCACCGCCGGATCGACATGCAGGGCCCGCGCGCGCAGCGCCGCAGCAATGTCGACTCGCGGATCGCGCAAGGCGCGCCAAGGCGCATCCAACGCACTCACCGACAGCAGGGTGCCGATCTGGCGAACCCGCCACTTCGGCGTCACGCGCAGCCAGAACTCGTATTCCGCGGCGCTGTGCAAGCGCGGATCCAGCCAACCGTGCTGGTCGTGCAGGTCCCTTCGCCACACGGGATGCATGCCGATCGCGTTCGTCGAGATCATGCGCTGCAGCCCGAATGGAGCCCGACAGGAGAACGCCACACATGCCGCGGGCACGAAGTGCGCAATCGCGGTCGCCGTCCATCCTTCGCTAGCGAACACGACGCCAATCGCGGGATCGTCCTCAAACTCGCGGCACAGTCGCTCCAACGCTTCAACCCGGAATCGGTCGCCCGGCATGGCGAGGGTCACCAGGGGTGCAGCGGCGGCGGCAAGGCACGCATTGAGCCGTTCGTAGAACGAAGCCCCCGCCGCAACCGCAACGCTGCGAACCTGCGTCACGCGGGCACCCGTTCTTGACCGCGCGTTGGCAATTCTCGCGAGGTGCCCCTGTTGCGCCGGCGCCAACGCCACCAGGACCTCCATGCCGGTTTGCGACTGGTTGTCGAGGTCGGTGAGCAACGCCGCCAGTTCCCGCTCAGAGCCTGGCTCGGCAATCGCTACGGATACGCGCAGTGGCCCGCCCGACGTGGGCACCACCTGCGCGGCACCACATTGCTGCGCGGCCAAGCCGGCGCGCCGTTCGATCTCAAACAATTTGGGTACGACGATCCGCGTATCGATGGTGTGCTCGGCCAGCCGCTGCTGCACCAGCCGGTGCGTAGCCGTGAATACGCCGGAGTCGTTGGCCACTCGCTCCAGCAACTTGCCAGCACCTTCAAACTCCGTCGTTCCCGCCGCGAGCTCGACGAGCAACGCGAGCGCCTTCTGCCGACCCGAGGCTCCACCGCGCTTAAGCAGCGCTTTGGCCCAATCCAGACGATAGCGGGCAAATCCAGGGTCCCAGTGCGCGGCGCGTTCGTGCTGTTCGGGCTTGCCGGTCTTGCGCGCCACGTATCCCGCCAACGACGCGAGCAGGATCCGCACGTACTCCGAGGTGGGCACGAATTGGCCCTTCTCGGCTCGCGCGACCAGATCCAGGTAGTCGCGATAGTTGAACTCGTCCCAGTGGAAATCGAACGGCAACACGTCATCGCGGGCATCGACCTCCCATTGCTGCGGATCGGCCTCCATCGTATCGAACGCCAGCTGCAGGCCCTGCATGCGTTGGCGAGCATCGCCGTAGTGCAACAAGGTCCGGATCCACACAAAACGCGCCACCAGGTGGCGAGGGAAGATGCGGCAGGCCTTCTCCAGCAGCCCCAGGGCATCCGACAGCAGCACCTCATCCTCAGGCGAGACACTCTTCTTGTTCTTGTAGTGCACGAACTCGGTCAGCAGTTCGCGCGCCATGTCGACGACGACCGCGGCCTTCGGCATCACCTTGGCGACCGCGCCGAGGCGCAGGAAGTTCGCCTGCATCGTGCGACGCCGCACCACGGGGCTGTCCGGCAACCAGGTCCGATGGATGCAGACTCGCTTCTGGCACCAATGCGAACTGTCGACCCGCTGACGAGGGCGCCGCGGGGCGGCAGCGCGGAAGGTGAGGAAACGCAGATACTGCGAGGCAACCCGCGGCAAGGCGAACTCCGCGCGGATGAACTCGGCCCCACGTTGCGCAGCGCGCTCAAACTCCGGCCACGCATCGAGAATGCCGCGCACGGCTCCCGACAGCGAACCCGTCTGTGGTCCATACGTGACCACACCTTCGCGCCGGCCGACGAACAGGTTGAGGATCGACTCTTCCTGCAGCGCCACCGCGCAACCGAGTGCCAGGGACTCCAGCCCGCGCGTCGGCATCGCACCGGCACGCCGCACATAGGTAAACGACGTCTTGCTCGCGCCGAGCATGGAATGGTACGCCATCGTCCCCGTAGCACCACGCACGACCCGCAAGTCGATGTCGGGCATCGACAGGAGTTCGTGCAGCAAGACCGCCTTGTCGGGGTGATAACGATCCAGCATCGTGCCCGATACGAAGAAGTCGAGCGGACGTTCGCCACACGGAACCGGCGGCAGATTGGTCGGCAGTCCGAACACCTTCGGGAACGACGACACCAGACCACGCGCGAGCCCCTGCACATCGAGCCACTCGGTGCGATCGGTGACCAACACCTCATCAAACAACGACAACCACGGCGACAGCGTCTGGATATGCAGGTCGTGGTCGGCGATGTGGGCGAAGGTCGGACAGGGCAACGTCTGCAGGTTGGGTGGCACGTGATGCCACTCCGCCATCGCCGTGATGTAGAAGTCCGGCGTGAACGTGCTGTCCAGGAAGTGGCCAACATCCGCGTACGGATGGTTCTCGGCATCCACTTCGCGATAGCCGATGTTGCGCACCTCAAAGTGTGGATCGTGCTGGGCCCCACCGAGCAGGTCCGTGCACGCGTCCGCAACCCACGGCAACTGCGCGAGCACGCGAATGCGCGGCTGCTCGATCAGGGCCAAGAGCCGCTGGGCATGCGCCAGCGGGGAACCAGCCAGTTCCCGCCTCGCAGCGGCCGTTTCGCCGTGGATCCACAGCGCCGCGCCGCGATACAGGCGCGCTTCCGCGTGGCCAAAACCAGCCAACGCGGCCAGCGCGGCCGGCTCGCCGAGGATCAGCGCGCGGGCCGCGTAGTACTGCCACACGGACGCGGAGCCGAACATCGCGACCCCGGCGTAGTCGCCCGCCGCGAACACCGCCTCGGTCCACGCCGCAGCATTCTCATCGACGGCAGGACGCAGCCCCAATGCCATCGTCATCGCCCTCCACGGGCCTGACGAACCGGCCTCCAGACCACCACGCTGTAACCCTCGTGGAAGTAGGAGCCAAACCCCGTGCGGCGCAGTTCGAGGATCTCGACCTTGCCTTGCGCTTCGAGCTCCTGCAAGCGGGGCACAAAGCCTGTCAGGTAGTTGCGACGCGCGTGATATCGCCGCGCAACTTCGTCAAACAGCGATGCGGGCTCGTAGAACTCGACGAGCGGTTCGAAGTGCACACAAAGGTCCGGGGCACGCTCCAGCACGAATTCGAGCAGCGGGCCGTGATTGCCACCGATCTGCTCCAGCGCCGCCGAAGTCAACACGGCGGTGCCCTTGCCCAGCGGCACGCTCGCATCCGGCGCAAACATGTCGAAGCGACGGCCTTCGATCGGGCGGCCCAGCCGTTCGGACAAACCGCGCAGGATCTGCTGCGACGATTCGGCCCAATCGAGTCCACACAACTGCAGTTTGGGGAACAACTCGGCGAGCACGAGCAAGCTCGTGCCCGTGCCACAACCAAACTCTACGACCCGTTCGGCCTCACCAAACCACCGCGTGAAGTGGTGATGACGCAGCGCGGTGTAGACGTCGTATTCGAAACGTGGATCGGCCACGCGCACGTAGTCGCCCATCAGGCGCAGGACCCGGTGGCGATTGTACTTTGGCACCAGGGTTCCCGGTTCGCAGCCGGCCGCTTCAAACTCACGCAGGTTCTCCCCCCAACCGCGTTCCCAGTCAGCCGCCCGATGGGGCCCCGAGACGCGCAGGTCCGGGAGTTCACTCTCGCGCAGCGCCGACAGCAGATGCCCTTCACGTTCCCGGCCCTGCAACACTTCATAACGAAGGTCACTGTCCGCCAGCACCCGGCGGCACGACGGCGCCAGTTCCGTCGGCGCCACACCCACCATGGCCGCAAACCGTGCCGCGTCCAACGCGCACTGCGTGCGCTCGATCACCTGTGTCGTCATGTTCGCCACTCCGCGACCTGCATCGGCTGGGCGCCGCGTCGTACTTGACCCCACTCGGGCGTAGAACGCCCATCGCATGGGCCCTGCGCTAATGCCGGGACGGCCAGCTGCCGATGGAAGGGTCATGCAGGGTCTGGTCGAACCAATTCGAGACACGACGCAGAGAACAGAACCAGCCGCGCCCGTGCTCCACGTGAGCTACGTGAAGTCAGGCAGTTACCTGCTCTGGAAGGCGTTCGACGAGCTGTTTCGGGCACATGGCAGCAAACGCAGCTTCGTGCAGCAGCATGCGATCCAGAAGCTGCGGCATAGCTGGCCAGAGTTCTCGATCGAGCAGTTCGACATCGACCAGATCCTTGTGCAGGACGAAGGTGTGCACTGGCAGATCGAGATGCAGCATCTCGAGACGATTCACGACCTCGAGCAATACCTTGCCGCCTGCAGCCACGTATGGACCCACTCGTTCCTCTGCGAACGCAGTTGGGAGGTCTACCCGCAATTTGCCCGCGTCTGCTACATCGTGCGCGATCCTCGCGATGCTTTGGTCTCGATGGCGCACTTTGCACAGACGCCATTCATGCGGCGCTATCACCCGCATCCCGCGAATTCCCCCGCCGACTACATCAATGCGGAATTGACGAACTTCCTCGAGGATTGGGTTCGCCACGCCGGCGAGCACTTCCGCGCCCGCCGCGCGCTCGACATCCGCATCCTCCGCTACGAGGACATGGTGCAGGACCTGCCCAAGACGCTGCACGAGCTCGCGGACTGGGCCGGCCTCGCACTTGGCCAGCAGGCCATCACCACCATCGCGGATTCGCTCAGCGTCGAGTCGATGCGCAAGAACAACCCGCAACACGTGCGCAAGGGCGGCAGCGGCGGTTTTCAGAGCGTGCTCAGCGAGCCCCAACAACGGCGAGCACTCGAGATCTGCGGTCCCACGATGCGCGACTTTGGTTACGAGGTCTGAGCCACTACCACCCAACCGAGACGAGAGATGAACCCCGATACTCCGATCGACCGCGGCCTGGTGATGCACCTTGATGCTGCCGATGTGCGCTCGTACGCAGGCAATGGCATGATCTGGCGCGACCTCAAAGGCAACTTCGACGGCGAACTGCCCGGCGAGGCCAGCAACGAACGTTCGGACCCGCATTGGACGGGCCGCAGCTTTCGCTTCTCGGGCCAGAACTTCATTCGCCTGCTGGGCAGTCAGAAGGGCTTCTTCAAGACCTTCGCGCGCGCTGGGGCAAAGTTCACGATCGATTGCTGTTTCACGACTGGGGCCCAGATCCGGAATCCACACTTCCTGCTCGCGGATGGCGCGCACGGCAATCCCCTCGGTGGTTCCGGCTTTACGTTCTACTTCTTCAACTTCGAGAACAAGAACCTCCGCCTCAGCATCCAGAACCGCGCCAACACGGCGCTCACCCGCGCCGTACACGTCACCCACCCGCTAGAGGTGCCGGTCCAACGCACGCAGCGAGCCGCCGTCGCAGTCTCTGAGGCAGACGGCATCGGCCACATCGCCCTCGACGACGAAGTGCACGATTTCGACGGCCGCTACGTGCAGCCCAGTGACGTCGATTCGCCGTACTACGTGAATATCGGCGCACCCGGCAACATCGAATACAACGCCGGCGCACGCATCGAGCGCCATCCCAGCGAACTCGACCTGCGCATCGATGACTTCGATCATCGCATGCAGATCCCGTATGGACGCATGCGGCTGCATCCTGGGTTTGAGCTGCATTCGATGCTGGTCTACGACCGCGCCCTCGGCGTGGAGGAACTCGGCCACAATCAGGCCTACC
>JADZDL010000238.1 GCA_020851075.1 Planctomycetota bacterium
CGGAGCTGCGCGTGCTGCCCGAACAGGTCGTGCAACAGGGCCAGGCGACCCTCTCGGTGATGACACAAGGGGTGCCAAAGCCCTTCCTGCTCTACCTCGGTGACACCGCCGGGCCGACGAATTCGCCTGGGCTGCCGACCGTGCTCGTGGGCGGGACCTACTTCACGGCTGCGGGTTGGACGGATGCGGCGGGCAGCTTCAACCTGCCGTTCACGGTGCCGCCAGTGGCATCCGCGCTGGGGCGGATCTGGTACAGCCAGGTGCTCACCGTGGATGCTGCGTACACGTCGCTCGCGACTTCGAATCTGTGCATCAGCCTGTTCACGCAGGTGCCGTAACGGCTCGCTGGCTCGCTCGCGCGAAGTGGTGCCTGCGCCAGGTGGCTACTTGCCTCGTGTGCGGCGGCGGGGACGATTCTCGGATGTTCGCGCCCCGCAAGCTCCTGAGTCTCTGGCTGGTTCTAACGGTCGTGGCCGGCATCTCTGCCCAGGGTTTTGCCGACCGCGCGCCGACGTTGTACCGCAAGGCCGTCGACGACAACGCGATCACGGCCTTGAACACGCGCCTGCAGGCCGGCGAACTGCAGCTGCCAGTTGCTGGTCGCAGTGGTCGGTTGCGCGCGTTGCTGGCGGCGCTCGCGGTGCCTGAGTCGAGCCAGACGCTCGTCTTCAGCAAGACGAGTCTGCAGCGGCATCGCATTTCGCGGCAAAGCCCGCGCGCGTTGTACTTCGGTCCGGACGTCTACGTGGGGTGGGTGCCGGGTGCGGCGGTGCTCGAAGTGGCGGCCGGCGATGCGCGGTTGGGGCTCGTCTTCTACACGTTGGCGCAGGACCCCGAAGTGCCCCCCGTGCTGCGCCGCGACGATTCGTGCCTCAGCTGTCATGGCGGAGAACGCACCGACGATGAGCCCGGACTACTGTTGCGTTCGGTGTTTCCCGATGATGCCGGCGACCCGATCGCGAGTGCCGGCGAGGCGGACGTCACGCTGAGTTCGCCCCTCGAAGCGCGCTGGGGCGGTTGGTTGGTCACCGGAGCGTTCGAAGGGCCTCATCGCGGCAACGGGACGGCCGTGCGGGAGGATGGTGGTCGCTGGCGCGTGGACGGCAAGCGCGCCGCCGACCTCCGGGCCTTCGCGGCGGACTTCGCAGTCGGGGACTACCTGGTGCCCACGAGTGACATTGGCGCGCTCCTGGCCCTCGAACAACAGGTCACCGTGCACAACCTGCTGATCCGCGCGTCCCTGCAGGTGCGGACCCTGCTCGTGTGGGATCGTGCGTTGCACGGCGAAGAGGGTGGGGGCCTGCGCGAGTCGACGGCGCGCATCGTCGATCGCCTGGCCCGGCAGATTGCCGAGACGCTCCTGTTCCGCGACGAAGCGGCCTTGGCGGATCGGCATGCCGCGCCTGCGCCGGCCTTCGCGTCGGCGTTTCTGCGGCAATGGCCGGTCGATGCCGAGGGCCGGTCCCTGGGCAAGCTCGACCTGCAGAAACGCGTCTTCGAATTGCCGCTGTCGCCCATGGTGCATGCCCCGGCGTTTGCCGCCTTGCCGCTGGAGCTCCGCGAGGCGGTGCTCGAACGGCTGCGCATCGCGCTGGGCAAGGGGCGTTTCCCAGGTGGGGTGGTGATGACCGCCGACCAGCGCCTTTCGTTGCACGCCCACCTGCAGGCGACACTAGAAGGCTACTGAGTTCGTGGTCGGACGGGCAAGTTGCGTCGTGCCGGCGCGCGCCGGGCAGCTATCATCAGCGGCCCTTGCCCAAACCTAGCCGTGCGTGCTCCCTTAACTCTGCTGCTTGCCGCGTTGGCCGCGCCCATCTTCGTGGCGTCGTCGTTGTCGTGGGGACCGGACCCGAGCGCTGCGATCGCTGCGCAGGAACTCGTGCATCGCAACGGTGGTCATGTCGGCTCGGCGATCTGCCGTGATTGCCACGAAGACCACTACACGTCGTGGCGGCGCACCCACCATGCGCAGATGACGCAGCGCCCGGGCGCGGACAATGTGCGCGGCGTCTTCGATGGGCGGGTCGTTCGCTACGAAGGGCAGGAGGCGAGGCCGTTCCGCGACGGGGACCGGTTCTTGATCGACGTGCCGACCACCAATGCAGAAGCGCATGGACGACGCATCGCGGAGGTCGCTCTCATGGTGGGGTCGCGGCGATATCAACAGTATTTCGAACGCCAGCAGCGCGGCGATTCGGTCGCCTTCGTGCGCTTGCCGATCCTCTGGCACATCGAGCAGCAGCGCTGGTTGCATCTCAACACGGTGTTCCTCGGGCCCGACGATGCAAACTGGCATGCGCACGCCGCGACGTGGAACGAGAACTGCATCTTCTGCCATAACACCGCACCCGAACCGCGGGCGCGCAATAACGCTGCGCGGGCTGGTGCCCTTCCACAATTTGATAGTGAAGTCGCGGAGCTGGGGATTTCGTGTGAGTCGTGTCATGGGCCCGGCGCCGAACACGCGCGTGCCCACCAGAGTCCGCTCGTGCGGTATGTGGGGGCCGGTGACGGTGCCGAGGCTGCGGCGAAGAATCCGTCGCGCTTCGACCAGGAACGCGCCGTTTCGGTCTGCGGGCAGTGCCACGGTGCGCGACTGCCCAATCCCCTGGCGCGGGTGCGCGATTGGTTTCACTCCGGCCCGACCTATCGGGTAGGCGACAAGTTGCTGGAGCACGTGACGCCGATCGAGCGTGATACGAAAGTGCTGTCTGGCGACCCGGAGCAGTACTCGTTGCGCTTCTGGGGTGATGGCACCGCGCGACTCTCCGCGTATGAGCTGCAGGGGGTGCTCGCTTCGCCGTGTTATCAACAAGGCACGATGACATGCCAGTCGTGCCACAGCATGCACACCGGCGATCCGCATGGCCAGTTGCGGCCCGATCGACCAGGCAATCAGTTGTGCACGCAGTGCCACGAGACCATCGCCAAGGATGTGCGCGCGCACACCCACCACGATCCGGCGGGCAGTGGGTCTTCGTGTGTGGAGTGCCACATGCCCAAGATCGTCTACGGCGTGCTCGAGATCCATCGCAGCCATCGCATCGAACTGCCCGATCCGGCGCGTGATGCCGAAACAGCGCGACCGCACGCGTGTACGCTGTGCCACACGGATCGAACGTTGCCGTGGGCAGCGCAGCAGATGCAGCAATGGTGGGGCCCGAAGTTCCGCACCCCTGTGCAGCGCGCGGATCGGGCGCCACTCGCAGTCCCCGACGCCATTGCGTCGCTGCACGCCGGCGACGCCGCCGTTCGCGCTGTGTATGCCGCAGCCATTGGACGGGCGACGACCGCACCGGCGGCCACGGACACGGTAGCGCAGCGTGCCCACCTCGCCGTCGCGATGGGGGATGGCTATCCGAGCGTGCGTTGGCTCGCCCAACGCAGCCTGCAGCAACTCGAACAGCGCGCGCCGATCGGCCTTGCCGAACTGCTGCACGGCATCGACTCGATGGCTGGCCCGCAACCGCGCCGCGATGCCGTGTTTGCCACGCTGGACGGCATTGCGCACAAGGCGGGGAATCGCTTGATGCCGCCGACCACTGGCGCGCTACTCGGCACCGACCTTCGCCTCGATCTCCCCGCGGTCATCCGCCTCACCGACCTGCAGGGCCGCAACGTGATCTCGATTGGAGAGTGACAGCATCCGCATGAACGAACGTGCTCCCCGCATCGCCCTCGTCACGGGCTGGCTTCTGTTGGCCTTCAGCCTGCCGCTTGGCCTCACCTTGGAGGCGCTGCACGCCTGGAAGGTACCTGTCTACCTCGGTAGCGCGTTGCGCCGCGAACTCTGGACCCTCGCGCATGCGCACGGCAACCTGCTCGGCATCCTGTGCCTCGTGTTCGCCGCGCTCGGCGCACGCGTTGGTGGCACGGACGCGCAGCGGGCGCGCCTCGCGCGATGGCTCGCCATCGGGGCGGTGCTCATGCCGTTGGGCTTTCTGCTCGGCGGCGTCATGAATCGTGAAGGGGATCCTTCCTACGGCATCGTGCTCGTGCCGGCGGGGGCAGTGATTCTCATGATCGCATTGTTTGGCACGGCCCGTCTGGCGCTCGGCCGCAGCGGCGAGGTGGATCCAGCATGAAGAACCCGACCCCACACGTTACGCGTTGCATGGTGGCGGGCATCGTCGCCCTGCTGCCGATGGGCGGTGCCGTCTTCACGATCGTGTGGCTGGAGAACGCGATCTCGAGTTCGTGGCGCGGCCAGCTCGGTTGGTACTTCCCGGGCCTCGGTTTGCTCTGCGCGCTGCTTGCGACCTACCTGGTTGGCCTGTTCGTGACGACGTTCGCAGGGCGATGGTTGTGGCGCCGCACCGACCGCATGCTCGAAGGGTTGCCGCTGCTGGGCACCTTGTACCAGTCGCTCAAGGAAGTGCTCGGGTACGACTCGGCGAAGGAGCGTTTCTTCCAAGGCGTCGTCGCGGTGCAGAGCGAACAGGGTTTTGAGATGGGCTTCATCACGGGCGAAGCCGAAGGCCCCGATGGCAAACCGCACACGCTGGTGTTCGTGCCGAGCGCGCCGAACCCGACCAACGGCCGGTTGCTTCTGCTCGCGCCTGACAAAGTGCGCAAACTCGATGTGAAGACTGCGGACGCGCTGCGGGCGCTAGTCTCCATGGGCAAGACGGCGCTGAAACCGTAGCGGACGAACGGCTACAGCATCGCGCGCACGTCAACGGCCACGGCCCCGTGCTCGTAGGCAAACAGGGGGTTGATCTCGAGTTCTTGGACTTCAGGGTTGCTGCGCGCGCAGGCGGCGATCGCCATGATCGCATCGAGCACCGCTTCGCGATCGACCGCGGGTGCGCCACGGTGGCCACGCAGCAGGCGCGAACCCTTGATCTCGGCGAGCATCTGCCTCGCATCCTCGCGTGTGATCGGCAAGAGGCGCAGCGTCACGTCCTTGAGCACTTCGACGGTGGTGCCGCCGAGGCCGACGACGAGCACGCCGCCGTAGTGAGGGTCCTTCTTGAAACCGACGAGCAGTTCGACGATCGGCTTGGGCAGCGAGGGTGCCACCAGGATGCCGCGCAGGTCGGGAACGGCGCCGCGCTGCTGGCAGTAGCTGCGCACCGAGTCGCTGATCTCGCGGAACGTGCGGGCCACGTGCTCGAGTTCGACGTGGATGCGAACCGCACCCGCTTCGGTCTTGTGGATCACGCCGCTGGCGACGGCTTTGAGCGCGGCTGGTCCGCCGAGCTCGCGCGCCGCCTGTTCGGCTTCGGCCGCGGTGGTGCACAGCGTCGCTGGCACGATCGTGACCCCGTAGCCGCGCACGAGTTCACGCGCTTCGGTCTCAAGCAACACACGCCGTTCTTGCTGCCGCACGGTCGACCAACCTGGCCACTGGTTCGCGCCAACGGGGGGCGGTGTGCCGCGCCGGCGGTCGAGTTGTTGGCCACGCTCGTAGCAGGCGGTTGCGCACCGGCTCGCGACTTCGAGCGAAGCGATGACGGGCACGCCGGCCAGGCGCAACACATCGAGGGGCTCGCTCGGGGTGTCGGCGTAGAGACTGTGCACGACGAAGGCGCGGCGGTGGCGGCGAGCTGCTTCGACCATGGCCTGCGCAGCGGCCACTTCGCGCGCGAGCAGTTCGGCAGTGAACCGGCGGTGGTAGCCACCAAACAGCCCAACGACGAGCACGGTGCCGACCTGTTCGTCCTGCATGAGCAGTTCGACGCAGCGCGCAAACACCATCGGATCCCCGTCCGCGGCGCCGCCGAGGTCGACGGGGTTGCCGGCGGGACTGGCGAGATGCAGTTCACGCTGCAGTTCGGTCGCCGTGGCCACGCCCACTTCGGTGAGATTGGCGCCGTAGTGGTGCAGGGCATCGGTGGCGAGCGTGCCGTGGCCACCGCCGTCCGTGATCACCGCGATGCCGCGATACCGACCGCGAGCAGGTTGGTTGGCCAGGGTCTCGGCGGTGTGCAGCAGTTCGTCCGAGCGCCGCACGAGTACGACGCCACTCTGGCGCAGACCTGCCCGGAACACCGGGAACGAGCCCGCCAGCGCCCCAGTGTGGGAACGGGCCGCTTCGGCGCCACGCCCCGTGCGCCCGCCCTTCAGCAGGATCACCGGCTTCTTCGCGGTTGCGCGCGCCGCACTCTCGAGGAAGTGCTGGCCGCGGCGGAAACCTTCGACATACATCGCGATCGCGGCGGTGTTGGGTTCGTCGGCGAGGTAATCGAGATACTCGTCGAAGCGCAGGTCGGTTTCATTGCCGACCCCGACGACGAGGGAGAACCCCGAACGGGTGCGGCGCATCGCCTCGGTCAGCAGTTGCAGCGTCACGTTGCCACTCTGGCCCAGCAACGCAATGCGGCCCGCAGGCACGTCGGAGACGCCGATCAGGTTGA
>JADZDL010000239.1 GCA_020851075.1 Planctomycetota bacterium
CATGGCACGGCGGTTCAAGCGCAGAGCTTCGAACTGTTCCTACAGGCGACGGTCGATGCGGCCCTGTTGGGCCAAAACCTCCAATTGGCGGCCGAAGCCGAGGGTTTGGGTGCCTGCATGATCGGGGCCGCGCGCAACCATCCGCTGGAGCTTGCGCAGGTGCTCGGGCTGCCACCACACTGCTATGTGGTGTTTGGCATGACGGTTGGCAAACCGGCGGATGACCCGATTCCACGCGGGCGCATGCCGTTGCCGGGCGTTCTGCATTGGGAGCGTTACGATGCTGCGAGCGCCGAAGCTGCGCTCGACGGTGCCGACGAGGGAATGCGCGAATGGTCGCGCCGCACCAATGCCGAGCAGGGCGGATACAACGGCAAGCCGGTCAGTGAGACGAAGGGCTGGGCCGAACGCATGGCGATCGCGTGGGGCGCGGACAGTTCGTATGCCAGCGCGCGCAAGAGCCTGGTCGATGAGTTGCGGCGGCTTGGGTTTGGGTTTGAATGAGGCCGCCAGCGAACCCTGACCTGGGCCGAACGCAGCTGCCGCAGCGCCGCCAGCGCTCGGCGAACTGGGTTGGCGACGGCTCCGCCCGGAACGCCGCACAGACGCCGGGTCGTGGCTATGCGCAAACCGAGCCGGAGCCATGTGCGCCGAGTAGAACGTTGTCTACCATTTCATGATGATCCCTGCCGTCCGCCTCGCGAGTTTCTTCCTCGGTTGGGGAATCGGGTTGTTTGCGTTCGCACCAGCCGTCACGGCGCAGGGTGCGCAACTGCAGATCCAGAACGGCAGCACCCAGACCGTCGATGTGTTCTGGCAGAAGGACGCGGCCGAGCGAGTGCCGAACGGCTCCGTCGAGCCCGGGCAGGAGATCCTGTTGGCGACCACCATCGGCCACCGCTTCGTGCTCGTGCCGCGCAACGACACGGTGGAGTCCATGGTGACATGTGAAGTGCGGGTGCAGTCCTTCCGCTACGACCCCGCAGGGCAAGGCGTGCCTGCCTTCTACACGCAGCGGGCAAGTGCGGGTGGTTTTCCGATCGTCGCCTCTGCAAAGGTCAGTCCCTTGGCTCTGGGCGAAGCCGTGTTCCTGGTGGACGCGATGCTCGCGGAGCGGCCCGACGTGCGCGATGCCCTGATCCGCAGCGGTTCGCGCATGTGCGTGATGGCGTGGAACGAATTCACGACGGACCTGCCCGAGTTCCAGCGGATGCAGCCCAAGGACTACTGGGACGCTCGGGCCCGCGGCACCGGGGGCAGCCAGACCGATCCGTACTGCACGAGCGCCGAGGAGAACCTGCTCGGCTATCCCGGAGATCCGTACTCGACCGAGTGCATCCTCATCCACGAGTTCGCCCACTGCATCCACCTGCGCGGCATGGCGAACGTGGATCCGTCCTTCGATGGCCGCGTGAAAGCTGCCTATGAAACCGCGATGCGGGCCGGGCTCTGGCGGGGCAAGTATGCCTCGGTGAATCACCACGAGTACTTCGCCGAGGGTGTGCAGAGCTGGTTTGACAACAACCGCGCGAACGACCACGACCACAACCACGTCGATACGCGCGCCGAGCTGCTCGAGTACGACCCAGCGCTCGCCGCTCTGTGCCGGGAGGTCTTCGGTGGCACCGAGCTGAAGTACACGAAGCCCGTCACACGCCGCACCGGGCACCTCGCCGGCTACGACCCAGCCAAGGCCCCGACCTTTGTGTGGCCCGAGCGTCTGCAGAAGGCCAAGGCCGAGATCCATGCCAAGGCCGCCGCGCGTGGCCAGCGTGCGGCAAAGGACGCGGCTGGGGGTGCTGCAACCGAGCCGCGCGAGGTCTCCGGCTGGCATCTGCACATCCACAAGGCCCTGCTCGTTCCGGAGCTTGAGCCCACCACGGCGAAGGCGGTCGCACTGTTGAAGGTGCAGCTCGACGAGATCGTTCGCGTCGTGCCCGCCGCGGCCGTCGTGGAGTTGCAGAAGGTGCCGCTCTACTTCTCACCCAAGTACCCAAATGCTCCGGCCCGCGCCGAGTACCACCCGGGCGGCGCCTGGTTGCGCGAGAATGGCCGCGATCCAGCGATGGCGAAGGGCGTCGAGTTCACCGACACCGCGGACTTCGAGGCCGAGACGCGGCGCATGCCGAACTTCGCCCTCCACGAGCTCGCCCATGCCTACCACGATCGCGTCCTGCCCGGCGGCTTCGGCAATGCCGAGATCGAGGCCGCGTACGAGAGGGCCAAGGCCAGCGGCACGTACGAACGCGTCGAACGGCAGGACGGCGAGGGGCGGAAGCGCATGGATCGTCACTACGCCCTCACCAATCCGCAGGAGTACTTCGCCGAGAGCACCGAGGCCTTCTTCTCCCGCAACGACTTCTTCCCGTACAACCGCGACGATCTGCAGAAGCACGATGCCGGGATGGCGGCCCTGCTGGCCGAGCTGTGGGGCGTGAAGCGCTGAAGGCTCGAGAGAAGTTCACGAGACGGCTCGGCGGCTTGGGTTTGAGTGAGGCCGCTAGTGCTAGCGAAGGCTGACCTGACCCGAACGCAGCTGCCGCAGCGCATAGAACGTGCCGCGCCAGCGCACACCGCCTTGGCGCAGGGTGACGAGCGTCGAGTTGATGAGTGCGATGGGTAGCCAGATGCGCGCAATCGGCACCAGGAGGCCCGCGAGCGGGTTCCATTCCATGCGGCGTGCGAGCGCAATCGCGGGTAGCGCTGTGAGCAGGTAGGCGCCCAGTGCCAACCAACCGGCGGTTCCGGCGAGCCACGGGCCTGCAAAGGTGGCGCCGATCACGAGCATGGTGAGCGCGAGCAGGATGGCCGCGAGCCAGGTCCGGAAACGCAGCATCGCGAACATGTTCTTCTCGACGACGTGCAGGAGGTGACCGGGGGTGCCGCCCCAGTCGATTGCGAAGTCGCGCGCGGCAAACCAGACACGCGAGCGGAAGCCCGTGCGGAAGAGCAGGTAGCCGAGGAAGACGTCGTCGACGACTTCGAGTCGCAGTGGCAGATGGCCGCCAATCGTGCGGTAGGCGCTCGTTTTCACGAGGTTGAACGCGCCGGTGCCGACGTAGCTGCGTTGCCTGGTTGCGTTCACGGCGCGCACGCGGCGCTGCACGATGAGCTGGAAACCGAGCAGGCAGGCCTGGCCCAGGAACGACGGGTTGCGGTGGGTTGGCAGCAGCGAAACGTGGTCGGTGCCGGTGTGTTCGGCGGCATCGATGGCGCGCGCGAGTGCATCGGGGGAAAGGCGCGCATCGCCGTCGGTGAACAAGAGCCACGGCGTGGCCACGTTCGCAGCGCCCTGGTGCAGCGCGTGGCTCTTGCCAAGCCAATCGGGCGGCAGTTCGGCAATGGTGACGATGCTGAGGCGCGGATGCGTTGCAGCGAGGCCAGCGAGAATGGTCGCGGTGTCGTCGGTGCTGCGGTCGTTGACGACGATGAGGTGCAGATCGACGTGCTGCTGGGCGAGCAGGTGCTGCACTGCTTCGGCGACATGCGGGCCATCATCGCGAATGGCGAGCACGACGGTGACTTCGCGTCGTGGGGCGTTCGCCGGCAGGGCTGGTAGATCCTCCAGCGTCGCAATCGCGAACAGGTCGTGCACCGTGGCGAGCAGCCAGACCACGGCAAGCGCCACGAAACACCAGATCATCGGTGTTCGCTCACTTGCAGTCGTTGCGGGGCGCCTGGCACGGCAGTCATGCTACCGGCGCTTCTGGATCGGGCGCACTGCGGATTGGCGCCAGACAGCCCAGGCTCAGCGATGCACGCCTGGCGCTTCCATGCCGGTGCGCTCGACCCATTCCAGGTAGCTGCCTGGATACGCATTGGGCTGCTTGCCCTGCGTGCAGGCGCTCACATCGAGCACCTTCGTCGCAAGGCCGCGCAAGAAGCCACGGTCGTGGCTCACGAACAGCATCGTGCCCTCGTAGTCCCTGAGGGTCTGCACGAGCATTTCCTTGGTGATGAGGTCGAGGTGGTTGGTCGGCTCGTCGAGCACGAGGAAGTTGGGCGGGTCGTAGAGCATCAAGGCCAGCACGAGGCGCGACTTCTCGCCACCGCTGAGGAACTTGATCATCTTGTCCTGATCGTCACCCGAGAACTGGAACGCGCCGAGCAGCGTGCGCTTGCTGCTGGTCGGTTCGAGGTGGAACTTCTGGTCCACCTGCTCATAGACGGTGAGCTCCGGGTCGAGCAGGTCGAGCGCCTGCTGGGCGAAGTAGCCCATCTTGACGCTGCCGAGTTTGACGATGCCGCCGTCGGGTTCGAGGTGGCCCGCGACCATCTTGAGCAAGGTCGTCTTGCCCGAGCCGTTCTGGCCCATCACGCACCAGCGTTCTCCGCGCTTGATCTCGAACTCGAGGCCCTTGTAGATCGTCTTCGGCCCATAGGCCTTGTCGACGCCCTTGAACGTGACGATGTCGTCGCCCGAACGCGGCGGCTTCTTGCAGGCGAACGGCACGATCTCGCGCTTCTTCGGCGGTTCGATGCGTTCGATCTTGTCCATCTTCTTCTGCCGGCTCTGCGCGGCAGCGGCCTTCGCGACGTGCGTGCCGAAGCGGTCGATGAACCGCTGCATCTTCGCGATCATCGCTTCCTGGCGCGCGAACGTGGCTTCCTTCTGGGCGACGCGGTTCTTCTGCTCGCGCTCCATGAAGTCGTAGTCGCCCGTGTACGAGATGAACTCACCATCGTCGACGTCGATGATGCGATCGACGAGGCGGTTCATGAAGTCGCGGTCGTGGCACGTCATCAGCACCGCAGCCTTGGTCTGCTGCAGGTAGCCTTCGAGCCACAGGATCGACTCGATATCGAGGTGGTTGGTCGGTTCGTCGAGCAGCAGCACGTCGAAGTTGCCGAGCAGGACCTTGGCCATGCCGACGCGCATCTTCCAACCGCCCGAGAGTGCGCCGACGTCGCCGGCGATCTGGTCGTCCTGGAAGCCGAGGCCGTGCAGCACTTCCTTGGCGCGCGCTTCGATCTCGTAGCCGCCGAGGTCCTGATACTCGCCCTGGATCTCGCCGTAACGCTCGAGGATGCGCTCCATGTCATCGGCCTTGTCCGGGTCCGACATGTCGCGCTGCAATTGTTCGACTTCGTGGTGCAGCGCGCCGACTTTGCCGCTGCCGGCGATCGCTTCGTCGAGCACCGAACGGCCCGACATCTCGCCCATGTCCTGGCGGAAGTAGCCGAGCGTGAGCCGCTTCGGCATGGCCACTTCGCCCTCGTCGGGCTTCTCCTCGCCGACGATGAGGCGGAAGACGGTCGATTTGCCAGCGCCGTTGGGGCCGGTCAGGCCAACCTTTTCGCCGGGGTTGAGCTGCAGGGATGCGTCGACAAAGAGGACCTGGTGGCCGTGACGCTTGTTGATGCCGGTCAGCGTGATCATCGGGGGCGAGCAGGATACCTACTCAGCCCCGATCTGCCGACCCCGAACCCGGCTGCCCGACATTCTTCAGCGAATGCGGACGTCGCCGTTGTGGGTGGACACCGTCAAACTGCCCTTGCCGTCGCCGATACGGCCGCGCAGCGAGCTGCGGCCGATGTTGGCGTCTTTGATCTGCCCACCGGGCTCGATCGAGCCATTGTGGGTGCTCGCCGCCAGGGTGGTGGTCGCCTTCTCCGCGAACTGGACCTCGACGTTGCCGTTGTGGGATTCGATGGTGCCGTCGACCTGGCCCTCGGTAGTGATCTGGAGGACGACGCGCCCATTGTGGGACTGGGCCTCGATGCGATTGCCGTGCAGAGAACCCTCGATGTCGCCGTTGTGGCTGTTCAGGCTCTGGTTGCCCCGCGTGCCGGTGACGCGGATATCGCCATTGTGGGAGGTTGCCTTCACTTGCACGTTCTGCGGCACCTTCATGGTGAACGTGAACGACGGCGACCGGTTGTTCAGCGAGCCCACGGGGTAATTGCCGAAGATGCGCAGCGCTTCCTTCTTTGCATCCTGCCCCACGGACATGAGGCGCAGATTGTCGTCTGCCTCGCCCTGTGAGTAACCGCGCACGGAGAGCTCGGCGTGCACTTCGACGGTCGTAACCGTTGGATCGCCGTTTACGGTGATCGAGCCGTTGTGGCTTTCGCAGCTCAGCGTTTGCAGGTCGGCGGCGGGGAGTGACAGGTCAACCGTGCGGCTGGCGACGAAACTCGGGTTGACACAGCTGGGAAGCAACAACAGGAGGAGAAGGGTGGGGCTACGCATGGAAGGGGCGGATTCGTAAGCAGCGCGAGATATTGCCAATTCGTGGCCTTCGACTGGCCTACAAGGCTGGGCGGTAGGTGATGGCGAGCTTGGGCTGGCTGGAGCCGGTGGCGAAGGTGCGGGAGCCGAAGACCTTCGCGGAGCGCACGCCGCTGACTTCGGGGCAGCGAACGATCCAACCGTGGTTGTCGCCGGGGGTGTCGAGCCACAATTGGGTGTCGGTGATGACGGTCGCGGAGGTCCAGGTATAGGCACCGACGGTGTTGACGCTCGTGCTGGCGCTCGCGGTGACCTCGAAGTCACCGCCAGATGTGCCCCATGGCGTGCCTAGCACGGAATCGGCCCAGGTAGCGTCGCCCGTCTGCGCCGGCACCCCGCCACCGATCGCTCCACTTGCCGGACCTTCGCCCCATTCGGTGTTGACGCGGTGGATGGCAACGGTCTGCGCGCCGGTTGGGTTGGTTGGCGCAAAGGTGTTGGTGAGCTGCAACTGGGACGTGAGGATCGTGGCACCCGCTGGAACCGTGCCCGCGACGTCAAACTCGACCAGGGCGCGGCGCACGCCGACCTGCACGGCGCCCAGCGAAGCGGCGTTGCCGGCGACGATCTGGTCGCTGGCGCCGTTGCCGTGGTTGGTCGTCTCCGAGTAGATGCTCGTGTCCTTGGCGGCATCGAGTGTCACCGACACGCTGGAGGGCACCGAGACGAAGAAGTTGGACTTCAGTTCAAAGTCCGAACCGCCGGTGCCCGACACGCTGAGCTTCACCGAGTAGGTGCCCGGCGTGCTGAACGTGTGCGTGGGGTTCTGGGCGGTCGAATCGGTGTTGCCGTCGTTGTCGAAGTCCCAGGCCCAGGTCGAGATCGTGCCCGTCGACAGATCGGTGAATTGGATCGAGGTCGTGTCGTACTCGCGCGTGGCACTGGCCGAGAAGTCGGCCACGACGGGGCCTGAAACCACGACGTAGGCGACCTTGGTCTCGGTGTCGGTGCCGCCAGGGCCAGTGGCCGTGAGCACGACCGTGAAACTGCCGGGCGTGGAATACGTGTGGGAAGGGTTCTGGGCGGTCGAATCGGTATTGCCGTCGTTGTCAAAGTCCCAGGCCCAGCTCGCCACGTCGCCCGTGGTCAGGTCCGTAAAGTCGACCTGCAGCGGAATCAGGCCCGAGAGCGGCGTGCCACTGAAGTCGGCCGCGACCTGCGTGAAGGCCGTGATGAGGTTGGTCTCGGTGACCGTGGCGGAACCTGCTTCGTTGGTGGCCACGAGTTTCACCGTGTAGGTGCCCGGCGTCGAATAGACGTGGGTCGGGTTCTGCACGGTCGAATCGGTGTTGCCGTCGTTGTCGAAGTCCCAGGCCCACGTGTGCGGTTCTTCGGTCGAAGTGTCGGTGAAGGTCACCGACAGTGGCGCCGGCCCACCGACCGTGGAGGTCGTGAAACTCGGCACAACGGGGCCCAGGGCCCGGATCATGTCCGTCACCGTCTTGGTGCTGTCCGTGTTTGCATTGCTGGCCACGAGCTTCACGGTGAACGTGCCAGCCGTCGTGAAGATGTGCGTCGGGTTCTGTTCGGTCGAGTCGACGTTGCCGTCGTTGTCGAAGTCCCAGGCCCAGTTCGTGGGGTTGCCCGAGGACTGATCCGTGAACTGCACGGTCAGCGGAATGGGGCCTCGCACGGTGTCGGCCGTGAAGTTGACGATCACGCCCGACGTCTCGTCGAGGAAGGTGACCATCACGCTGGTGGAGTCCGACGTGCCGAGGTTGTTGGCGGTCGTCGAGTAGGCAGCGAAACCAACCTGGAAGTTGGACGTGTCCGTGAACACACCCATCACCGGGCGCGTCGAATCGCCGTTGCCGTCGCCACCTTCGTTGGCGGAGACACTGAAACGGTAAGGCAGCACGAGCCCATCGGCCAGTTGGCCGACTTCGACGAGGAACACGTCGGTCTTGCGATTGCTGTCCGTGCGCAGCACGTCGAGGTTGGTGGCATCGGATTCAAAGGCCACCGTGGCACCATCCGGTGCCACGATCGGCGCGCGCGCATCACCATCGCCGAGCGAAACGGCGTCGGTGGCGCTCGGCGTGACCCGCTGGTTGAGCAGGGTGGTGTGGCCGGTGGTGCTATCGAACAAGAACACGTTCGTGGCCGCGCTCACCGTCGCGAGGTTGGTCATGGCCGACTCGAAGGCGACGAGTACGCGGCCTGCACCGCTGGCGTAGACGCTCGCGGCCGAACAATCACCGCCGGTGCCTTCGGCGCCCGTGCTGGTCACGCTGGCCCGCACCTTCGTGTAGGGCGAGCCCGCATCGACGCGAGCGAAGTAGATGTCGCGGGCACTGTTGGCATCGAGTGCGATGAGATCGTCAGCCGCGGATTCGAACGCAACGACGACCCCGGTCGCGTCGATCGATGGCGCCGCCGACTCGCCAGTGCCGCCAGTCGTCGCGTTGCCGACCGAGTGGCTGATCAGCGTCGTCTGGTTGATGCTGGTATCGCGCAGATAGACGTCGTTGGCGCTGGTGCCGTTGGTGTCCGTGAAGGCGGTCACCAGATCGGTGGCCAGGGATTCAAACGTGATCAACTGACCTTGCGCACCGCCAATCGAAGGGCGACCGGAAACGCCGTTGGCGACGGCGGTGCCGCCATCCTGGGCGCTGACGAGGATCGTGGAGCCGCCAGCCGCGCGCAGGTTGAGCGCCCCGGCCGTTGGCGTGCCGGAAGCGTCTTCTTCGGCGCGCAGTTCGACCGCGGCGCGGAACACGTCCTGGGCACCATTGGTGTCCGAACCCACGAGGTCGGTGGCGGTGCTTTGGAAGGCCACATACAACGTGCCGATCGGGTTGGTCGCGGCGGCCGTGCTGCTCGACGTCGGGTTGAAGCTCGGATTCGGAACCCAGAGCAGGCGAGGCGCGGTCGATGTGCCGTTTGCTGCGTTCGTGGTGCTGGCCGCGTGGCTCACGAGCGTGACGTCGAGCACGGCATCGGCGTTGTTGACCTTGTCGCCCGCCGCATGCCAGGCTTCGATATCGCGCAGGAAGGCCGCCGAGCCACCCGGAACGGTGCGGATCACGCCGTCCGAGTCTTCTGGCTCAAGCACACCATCGTGGTTGTCGTCGGCGATGCCGTTGCGGCCATTCACGGCGGGCAACACACCCGAGTCGAGTGCCCACAACACGCGGCGATCCGTGACGAAGTGCTCCGTTTCCCCAGCTGGCACGCGCTGTGCCATATCGACGAGCTGTGCCACGGTCTTCGAGCGGATGTCGAACGACGCCGCCGGCGCCTGCCAACCTTCGACCGGAAAGTTCGTGCTGGTTACGTGGCACGGCGCGCAGGTCGCGGGATCGTTGTTGGGGAATGTCGGGCCGGGCAAAGGCCCTGCATGTGGTTGCGTCGAAGCCGCAAAAGCGAGCGTGCCGGTGACCTGCATGCTGTGGCACGTCATGCAGCGCGGGTGTCGGAACTTGCCCGCGAGCGACTGGCTGAACGCGGCCGGCTCGATGTCCTGGGCTGAGATGGCGGCAACGAAAATGTCCGCGACGCCATTCGTGTCGGTCGTCGTCTCGCGCGCCAGCGGGGTGCCCGCACCATCGCCATCGTCCGAACGAGCCGCCGTGGAAAATCCGAGTAGCACTACTTCGCGTGCAGCCGTAGTGCCGATGGCTGGCACGACCACACCGGCGATCGCGGGCTCGGCGATGGGATCGCTGGGGACGAGGCCCAGATCGAGGCCTACGGGCAGATTGGCGCTCGAGGTTGGCGCCGCAGGGGCACCCGGATTGCGTCGGTTCTTGCCAAGCCCCGAAGAGCAGGAGGCAAACCAGACGATGGCGCAGAACGTAGCAACTGCAAGGTGGGTGCGAGGGATCATGGGCAATGAGCGACCGACGAGTCGCCAGACGTTAGTCGATGGAGGGGAGTCTGGCGACCATGGCATCGGGATGGTGGCGCTGGCTGGTCCGCTAGCCGATACTAGCGCAGCTCGATTTCCCCGAAACTAGACCAATCGATGAAGATGACTTCGCGAGTCCTGCTGGCCGCCGGTGCCCTGACCCTCCTTGCTTCCTGCAAGGTCCTTGCGCGCCAGCTGGTGGTCGCCTACCGCGAATCGTGGGGCAATGGCACCACCAAGCGTGAGGGGCGTCTCGAAGACGGCATCCAGAGCGGCGATTGGACCTACTATTATGAGTCTGGCCAGCGGCGCGCGCGGGGGCAGTATGCCGACGATCATCAGATAGGTCCGTGGACCTATTATTATGAGAATGGTGTGGTGGAGTGGACGGGCGCTTTTGATCAGAAGGGCCGCCGCACCGGTGAATGGAGCTTCCACTATCCCGACGAGACGCTGCGCGCGCGCGGGGCGTACGTGGAGGACTTCGAGGATGGTCCCTGGGAGTTCTTTGCCGCCGATGGTTCGAGCGAACGCGCCGGCCAGTTTGACGCGGGCAAGCTGTCGGGGGCGTGGAAGTACGCCTATGCAGGCGGCAAGCCGAAGGCCGAGGGGCTGTGTCACCGCGGGCAGCGCATCGGCGCCTGGCAGATCTGGAACGAGGCCGGCGAAGCGACCGCGCAGGACTTTGGCCGGAAACCGGGCATCGAGATCGTGCGGGAAACGTGGCCGAATGGCTCGTTGCGGCGGCTCGGCGTGCTGCAAAACAAGGTTCCAGCGGGGCGTTGGACCAGTTGGAACGAGAACGGCACGCTGCGCTTCCAGTGCGGTTTCCAGGCGGGCCGAGTACAGGGAGTGTTTGTGATGCACGACGCCGACGGCGCCCAGGTGGCGCACGGCGTGGTGGCGGGCAACCAGTTCCTGGACGGTTCCGAGGCGATTGTCGCGGGCCAGCCGCGAGCGATCGTGCCGGGGCCGTTGCCCGTGGCGCCGCCAGCGGGCACGGATTGGGTTGCCGCCGCAGAACTCGCGACCATGGTGCCCGAGGCGGCCATTGCGACGTTGCTCGCCGAGGCCAGCCAGCCAGCCGAGCCTGTTGCGGTCGCTGTAACGGCGGCGGCTCCGACGCCAGCACCCGCCCCGGTGGCGGCGGTCGTGCAGCAGATCGAAGCACAGCCCGAACGTGTTCCCGCGCCAGTGCAGCCGGATCTCACCGTCACGCAGCGCGAGGAGATCGACAGCTACGTGCTCAACTACCTCGACGGCCCGAGCAAGACGCGCAAATCGCGCAAGAAGTACGGTCCCGCCGGCAGCGAAGAGAAAGCGAGTGGTCCTGGCCGCCGTTCGGAACTCGAGGGCAAACCACTGCCGATCGAAGTGTTCCAAGGAGTAGACGGCGCCGCGCTTGATATTACTCAATATCGTGGCAAGAAGAGTGTGCTCGTGGTCGTGCTGCGTGGCTTCGTCGGTGAGGTTTGTGTGTATTGTGTAGCCCAGACGGAGGCGTTGGCTCAGTGTCGCGAACGCCTGGACTCGCTCGGCATCGAAGTCGTCGTGCTGTATCCGGGCGCGCGCGAAAACGAGGAGTCGTTTGAGAAGGCCTACGCGATGACGTTTGGCAAGGGCGCGCCGCCCTACCGCGTGTTCTATGATCCGGACCTTGAGTTCGTGAAGAAGCTCGGCATCGTCGGCGACCTTGCGTTCCCGTCGACGTTCATCGTCGACAAACAAGGCATCGTGCAGTACGCGTTTGTCGGCGAGCACCGCGCGGATCGGCCTGCGGCTAAGCGTCTCATCGAACTGATCGAGGGGATGAAGCAGTGACCGGCCCAATCGATAGTACTGGCGATGGCAATGGCGACCAGTCCGATCTGGATCGCACGATGGCGTGGCAACCGCCGAAGCCGCCAGCGCCAACTCCGGCACCAGTGCCACCAGTGCCACCAAAACCCGATTTGCCGGTCATTGACGGCATCACCTTGCACGCCGAGATCGCGCGCGGCGGCATGGGTGTGGTCTATCGTGGCCAACAGGACTTCCTCGATCGGCGGGTGGCCGTGAAGTTCCTCGCCATGGAACTGCGCAGTGATCAGTTCACGGCGCGGTTCCGGCGCGAAGCGAAGATCCTGGCCGGCATCAAACATCCCAACATCGTGGCGTGCCACGCCGCGGGCACCACCGAGAATGGCCAGTCCTATCTGGTGATGGAGTTTGTCGACGGGCCCAACCTGAAGTCGTGGATTGGCGGTAACGGCCCTTTGGCAGTGGTGCCCGCCTTGCGCATGACGAAGGCGTTGGCGAGCGCGCTTGGTCACGCATTCGAGCAAGGCGTCATTCACCGCGATGTGAAGCCTGAGAACATCCTGCTCGAAAGTGCAACGTCGACGCAGATCGACATGCAGTTTCCATTTGTGCCAAAGCTCGTCGATCTGGGCCTGGCGCGCATGACGCACGAGAGCGCCGACCTGGGCCTCACGTCACCTGGTTCGGTGATGGGCACGCCAGCGACGATGTCGCCGGAGCAATTTGATGATCCGGACGGCGTCGATTTCCGCTCGGATATCTATGGGCTGGGTTGTGTTCTTTATGAGATGTTGACGGGCCGGCCGGCGTTCACCGGCACGCGCCTCAGCGACATCGTCGTGAAGAAGCGCGAGCCGATGGGCCCCAATCCTTGCGAGGCGATCGCGTGGATGCCGGACAACGTGGGTCGATTTGTGTCGACGCTGCTGGCCGCGGATCGCGACCAGCGGCCCCGCAGTTACGAAGTGTTGGCCGAACAGATCGACGCCCTCATCGTCGAGTGCCAGGCGTCGATGCCCGATGGCGGGTTGGCAAAGGCTGGTGGTTTGTGGGATGAGACGGCGTTGCCTGCAGGTGGTGGAAACGGCGGAACGGTGGTGGCACCGTCCGCAGGAACTCCACCTCGTGGCACCAAGGTCCCATCCAGCCAGACGGCCCCAGGTTTCCTGAAGACGGCCGAATTCGAGTTCCTGGCGGCAGGTGGTGGTGCGCAACCAACCTCCGCCCCTGCATTCCGCGACGACGCCACGGTGCCCGTCGTCCCGCCCCAACCCGCCGCCGCCGCTCCTTCTGGAGCCCGCGCCGGCCGGATGGCGATCCTCGCCTTGGCGGTGATTGCCGGGGTCGGTGTTGGCGTGTGGTTCATGAATCGCGGGGATGGTGGGAACAGTGGCACCTTGCCGCTGGTGGTGCCCGTTCCGGCCGAGAAGCCGGCGCCCCAACCGCCCAAGGTCGCCAATCTGGCGCCCGCGCAACCAACAATCGGCGGCGCGGAGACGATGGCGCTCAATCGCGCAACCGCCTTCGTGGCGACGGCGACGGATCCCGATGGTGACAAGCTCGCGTACCGCTGGAGTTCGCCCCAGAGCCGTTTTGTCACGTTTGCGCCGCCGGACGCGGCGAGCACCGAGGTGCGCATTCTCGATGGTCTGCCGACCGAAGCCTTCACGATCGAAGTGGAGGTCAGCGATGGCAAGAATCCGGCGGTCAAGGCGACCAAGGTCGTGAAGATCGAGGAATACAAGCCGCGCCGACTGCTGGCCGGTTTCAAGGAACTCGATTCCGTGTGGCGCCTCGATGAGCCGCTGGCGTGGGTCCAGAACATGGAAGACGGCGCGGTCTCGTGCACGGCCGAGTCCGCGATGCGCACTGCCTCCCTGCCGCTTGGCAACGATGCCTACTGGCAGTTGGTCGGTCAGATCGAGGCGGGTCGATTCAATGCGCCGACCTTTGCGGAGGCCGGCCTGCGCATCGAATGCGGAGATGTTGGTTACACACTGCTTTGCAATCGCGCCGAGGCACAGGGCGCGAAGTGGTCGATCGAACTCGTGCGCGAGCAGCGAACCGACGGGGCGTGGAAGCGCGCTCCGCTGGAGGGCCAGGCGTTGCGCGTCGAGTGGACCGACGAAAACGATGACGGCCTCTTGGCGTTCTTCTCGATCAAGCGCCGTGAGAACGAGATCGCGGTGCAGATCGGCTGCCTTGAGACGCGCACGCTCAAGTCCTTGGTCGTCAAGGTACCGCCGGATTCGTCGGACCTGCAGGTCAGCCTGTTTGCGACCGGCGGCCGCGGCGTGTTCCGTGAGATGAAGTTCTTCTAGAAGTGCCAGTTCACGCCGAGCGAGACCCAATACACATCGGAATCGATGCCAAGGTCGTCAAACCAGGTGTCGAGGGTTGAGTCGACGATTGTCGAGGCGTGCAGGCCAAGCTGCAGCGTGGTGCGATCATCCCAATCGTAGTTGAGCATTACCGAGCCACGCAGGTCGGCCCAACCACTTTGCTCCAAGCCATACATCCACGCGGCCTGATCGCGACCCGCGTAGCCGATCGAGCCGTCGAGTTCGAGCTTGAAGCCCGAGCCGATGTCAAAGTCCTCCGTGAGCCCGGCGCGCGCGTAGAGGTCCTTCACTTCGTCGAAGTCGTAGTGAAGCGACACGTAGGGCGTGGTCTCCAGCACGTTGGCACTGGCGAGTAGGAACAACTCGTTGGTGCCGCCACGTTCCCCGTTGGTGAATTCCTGGCCATTGGGCAGGTTGTAGCTGTGAATGCCACCCCTCAAGGTGAGCCAGTCAAACTGGTGCTGGTAGTCGGCGACCATCTCGATCTGCGTGAATCGGCCCGCATGGCCGTCGGGAAACCAGGCAGCTCCGGTATTGTCGTGGAGATCGATGCTGCCGTTGGCCGCGAACCCGAGCTGCCCGCCCGTGGATGCATCGAGGGCCACATCGAGATGGGGCTGCAGAACCGGTCGATTGACCAGCGTCATGCCGCGGTGCACGAAGCGCGACGCGCCGTCGATGCCAAAGTCGACTTCGGGTTTGGTGCCCTTGGGCACGATACACCCCGTAAGTGTGAGGCTGGCGAAGATCGATACTGAGGCGATGCGACGGAACATGCAGCTCCTGAGACGGGTTGACAGAGCGATGTGCTCCGTTGGCGGGGCCCCAGTGTCGAGGTCCCTGTTCTGCTTTGCAACCGTCGTTGCGATCCACTTGGCTCGCCAGCCAAACGGCCTGTGAATGTCGTACCCGTGAGCATCGAGATGAAGCGAACCCTGATCCTGTTGTCGCTGGGCCTCTCCACCCTCTCCACCAGTTGTTCGACCGTTGGCGTCACCGGGCAGGTGGGTTACACGAACATGTCGGTTGGCGGCAACATGGCGCTCGCCTCGGGCACCGGCGGTGTGCCGTCGTCTGCCAATCAGGACGTTGGCTCAGCGTTTGGCCTCGGCGAAGGGCAGGGCTCGCCCTACCTGCGCGGCCAGATCGACTGTGGTGTGCCGGTGTTCACGGCTTCCGGCTTCCTGTTTGAGGAAGCGGGCAGCGGTGTGTTGAACGCGACCTTCGGTGGCCTGTCGGCATCCACACCAGTCAACTCGACCCTCGAGTTTGCCAACCTGAAACTCAGCAGCACCTTCGACATCGATCTCGGCCCGGTGAAGGTCTCGCCTGGCCTGGGCCTGGACCTGTTCGACCTGCGCTTCAAGGCGACCGAGACGACGTTGGGCAACAGCGAAGAGATCGACGAGCTCGTGCCGGTGCCGATGTTGTTCGTGCGTGGCGAAGCCGACCTGTTCCTGTGCTCGCTGGTTGCCGAAGCTGGCTACCTGCAGACGCCGGACATCAACGGAACCAAAGCGAGCTGTCTCGATCTCGAAGCGATGCTCGAATGGAGCCTGGCGCCCATGGTCCAGGTGTTTGCCGGGTATCGCCGGATCGACATCGACTGGCGCGGCGAAACGGACACCGAGAGCTACGACCTGAGCTTGACTGTGGACGGTTGGATGATCGGTGGCGGTCTGCGCTTCTGAGTCGATTGGCCCATGCGATCGGCTTCCTGGAGGCCGCGCGGAAGCCGCTGGCGCATCCGGCGTAGATCGGCGATGCTGTGGCGATGAAGAAGTCGCAGACCACTCTGTTGGCCTCGGCCCTCGTGCTCCTCGCCTCTTGTGCCCCTGACACGTACCGCGTCGACGCCGGTGCGATGTTTGTGCAGTACCACGGCTCGATTGCGCTGCAGGACGCCGGTGGTTCGTTGGCACTCCACGAAGAACGGAACAGCCTCGAAAACCAGATGGGCCTCGGCAGCGCCGAAGGCTCGCCCTACCTCCGACTCCAGTGGGACCACGAAGCGCATCGGGTCCGCACGCATGGTTTTGGTATCGAGGCCGAGGGCAGTGGTGTGCTGGCCGGTGACTACGGTGGCATTCCCGCCGGTTCTGCGGTGACCACGTCGCTGCGCTTCTTCTCGGTGGCCGCCAGCTACAGCTACGCACTGCTGCAGGAGCCGTCGTATCGCGTTGGCGTCGGTGGACAGGTCGGCTTCGAATCGCTGTCGATCGCGGCGCGGTCTGCCGGTGGGCGCGAGTCCGTCGACACGACCGTGTTCGTGCCGATGCCGTTCGCGGAAGCGGAGTTCTCGCCGATCGAATCCCTCACGATCGGCGCCAACGTGGGCTTGATGTCCGCAGACCTCGGGGACGGCAACGGCCGCTACTGGGATGCCGAGGCGATGGCTCGGTTTCAGGCGACTGAGGATTTCGACCTCATCCTCGGCTACCGCTACCTGCTCATGGACGTCTACGGCACCGCTACCTCGCGCGACTTCGACGCGGACCTCGACATGCGCGGTTGGTTCTTTGGCGGCGGCGTTCGCTTCTGACCGCGAGCGTCTGACGGCGGGAGGTGATCACGCGTCCCATGACGCGCAACGCCATCCCCCCGCCGTCCACCCCCTCACTGCACGCAGAGTGTTCGGCCGAGGAGTTCCCGGCCGTCTTCCGACTGGGCAAACCGTAGGAAGCTCGCGGCGAGGTCGTCGGGCTGGCCCGACGTTACCATGTGCACCGGAACCCCGTAGGGGTAGGTGCCGTAGCCGAACGCTTCCGGTGTTGCCGGTGTCCAGTCGATCTGCAGCAGCTTCTGGCTCGACTCCAGCGGTCGACCTGTCACCCGCACCACCCCGATAGCACCGGGGTTGCGCAGGATCTGGTCGGCGACGTGTCGTTCGCTGGCGACGCGCACGGCGCCAGCAGCGAAGTCATCGCCGAGGATCAGGGCACGCGCAGCACGTTCTGCGAGCGCCCGGTCGGCCGGGATCACGGTCACGATCGGGCCAGCGTCGTAACCGAGTTGTTGCCAGTCCGTGACCTCCCCGGAGAGCACCTGGCGCACCTGGGTGTGCGTCAACGAGCGAGCGGGAAAGTCTGGCGCAACCGCCAACGCGAACAACTCGAGACCGATGCGGGTCTGCCGCAGACCGGCGTGCTGCTCGCGAGCCGAGAGGCTCCCGCCAAGCAACGCGAAGTCGGCGCGGCCGATCATCATCAGTTCGACTGCATCGCGATCGGGACAGGCAACGAAGGAAGCGTGAAGGTCCGGCCGAGTGGCCGCAAAGGCCTGCTCGAGCACCGGATCGAAGCTCTGCGAAGCGTTGCGCCCCAGCGCCACGACGACCTGATCGCGTTCGAGCAGTTCTTCGCGGGCGGTGGTCTCGGCCATTGGCACCGGCGCCAACGCGGCGGAGCTTGGCAGCACACTAGCCGTCACGAACACCGGGTTGTCATCGGTGGGCGTGCGCAGCTGGGATTGCGCCACCAGATTGCGGTACACCACCGCCGGATCCGGGTCCGAGTTGGCCGAGCACGCGGTCATCAGGCCAGCCAGAAGCAGGCTCGACCTGGCCCCGCGTCGCACGTTCGATGTTGAGTTCTTCCTCACGGTTCCCCCTTCGTGTTGAGCTATCGGACAGCCAGCGTGAGACGTGTTGCGGGTTTCAACAGTCGGGGCACGGATGGGTCGGTAGCACCGCCGCCAGGGCGCGAGAGAAAGTCGTGGGGACGGCTCAAGTAGGGGGAGGACCTGGCTGGTGCGATCCTTCGACGTGGAGTTTGCCAAATTGGCCCGATTGACCTGGGTCAATTGTCCGGTACATCTATCCGGGTAATGCGAGCTGCATTCCCAGAACTCGACCGCGCGGCCAGGGTGCCGCTGACGGCCCAGATTGCCGGCTTCTATGCCGAGGCGATCCGGGATGGGCGGATCCGTACCGGGGACCGTCTGCCGCCGATCCGGGATATCGCCAAAGCCTGCGGGGTCACGCGTTCGATCGTGCAGGAGTCCTACCGCCAGCTCGCGGTGCGCGGGCTCGTCGAGGGAACGGTCGGGCGGGGCACGACGGTGATCAGCGGTCCAGGCGACCTGCTCGAAGGCCCCACCGGGCTACTGACCGGGGGGTTGGCCGCGAGCGGCGCGGTGGCGCGGCCGCTGAGTCCTTATGCCGAAGCGGCGTTGCGCTTGCTGCAGGAGATGCCCGGGGCGCCGGCGGCGGTGGCTGGCCGCGCGCTGGTCGCCAACTTCGCGGAACTGGCTCCGGACAGTGATCGCTTCCCGGTGAACGAGTGGCGTTCGGCGATGGACGCCGTGCTGCAGCAGCGCGGCGCCGAACTGCTCGGGTATGCGCACGCGACCAACGGCCTGCCCGACCTGCGCGAACTGCTCGCTGCGCGGTGGCGCGATCTCGATCCAAACATCACGGCCGACGATCTGCTGATCACGGCGGGGGCCCAGCAGGCGCTCGACCTCGTGCTGCGCACGTTCTGCGCGGCTGGCGACACCGTGGTGCTGACGGCGCCTTCCTACCACCAGATGTACGGCCTGCTGCGCGCGCACGGCCTGCAGGTGATCCAGGTGCCGTTCGACGAACGTGGCATCGACCTCGACAAGCTCGAACGTGTGCTGCAGCGGCCCGGCGTGCGGCTCGTCTACCTGATGCCGACCTTCCACAACCCGACGGGGCGCACGCTCGATCTCGAGCAACGGCGCGCGTTGATGGAAGTGCTCGCGCGCACCGAAGTGCCCGTCGTCGAGGACGAATACCAGCATTCGCTGCGGTTTCGCGGCGCGCCGTTGCCGACCCTGCGGTCGCTGGATCCACGTTCGCTGACGGTGACGGTTGCGACGGTGAGCAAGGAGCTGTTCCCGGCGCTGCGCATCGGTTGGGTGACCGGCAGTCAGGACCTGCTGCGCCCGATGGCGGCCGTGAAACGGTTCATGGACCTCGAGACGAGTCCGCTGCTGCAGGCGGCGCTCGTCGAGTTTGTGCGGCGCGGTTGTTTTGACCGCTATCTCGACGATCTGCGCCGCGAACTGCAGACGCGTCACGCCGCGCTGCAGACTGCGGCCCGCGAGTTCTTGCCGCCCGGATGCACGGTCACTGAGCCCGATGGTGGGTTCCTCGCCTGGCTCGAACTGCCCGGCACCGGTCTCGGCGATCGCCTGGCCGAACTCGCGAGCGAACGTGGCGTGCGGGTCGTGCCGGGCCGCGTCTTTGACCTGCATAACCAACCTTCGCGCGGTGTGCGCCTCTCGCTCACTCGCGCCGATGTCACGCAGATCCGCGCCGGCCTGGCCGTGCTTGGCGACTGCGCGCGCGAATTGCTGTGCGAGCCCGCCGCGGCGCGCCCCTTCCTCTGACTTTCTCCTGTAGCAGCCAATCCTCCCATGACCAGCAAGCACCCCCTCCCGAAGATCCCCGGCTTCACGGCCGAAGAAGTCGTCAGCAAGATCGGTTTCTGTGAGCAGCTCAAAGGCGGCGTCATCATGGACGTCATCAACGCCGAGCAGGCTCGTATCGCCGAAGAGGCCGGCGCGTGTGCGGTGATGGCGCTCGAACGCGTGCCCGCGGACATCCGCAAGCACGGTGGTGTCGCGCGCGCGAGCGATCCGGGCATGATCGCCGATATCCAGAAGGCGGTCAGCATCCCCGTCATGGCGAAGGTTCGCATCGGCCACTTCGTCGAGGCCCAGATGCTCGAATCGATGGAAGTCGACGCGATCGACGAGAGTGAAGTGCTGACGCCCGCCGACGAACAGTTCCATGTCGACAAGCGCGTGTTCAAGACGCCGTTTGTCTGTGGCTGCCGCGACCTCGGCGAGGCGCTGCGTCGCATTCACGAAGGCGCGGCGATGATCCGCACCAAAGGCGAAGCTGGCACCGGCAACGTCGTCGAAGCCGTTCGCCACATGCGCGCGCTGATGTCGCAGATCCGCGAGCTGCGCGGCATGGATACGCGGTTTCTCGAGAAGAAGGCGAGCGAGCTGCGCGTGCCGGTCGAACTCGTCGCCTGGGTCGCCGAGAACCAGAAGCTGCCCGTGCCAAACTTCTCGGCCGGTGGCGTCGCTACGCCCGCGGACGCGGCGCTCATGATGCAGCTCGGTGCCGAAGCGGTATTCGTCGGTTCGGGCATCTTCAAGTCGGGCAACCCGCAGCAGCGCGCCAAGGCGATCGTGCGCGCGGTCACGCACTTCGAAGATCCGAAGGTGCTCGTCGAAGTCTCCAAGGGCCTCGGCGAGCCGATGGTTGGCATCGATATCAACACGATGGCGCCCAACGAGCGTCTCGCCGGCCGTGGCATCTGAGCCACTGGTCGGGGTTCTCGCGCTGCAAGGGGACTTCGCGGACCACGCGGCGGCGTTGCAGGCCGAAGGTCTGCGCACGGTGTTCGTGCGCAAGGCGAGCGATCTCGTCGGTCTCGACGCAATCGTCTTGCCCGGCGGCGAGAGCACCACGATGTTGAAGCTACTCGACGTCGAAGGCCTCTGGGAGCCGCTCGGCAAGGCCCTGCGTTCGGGTGTGCCAGTGCTGGCGACGTGCGCCGGTCTGATCCTGCTCGCGGCGAACGTCGAGAACCCGCGCCAGCGCAGTTATGGCCTGCTGCCGCTCACCGTCGTGCGCAACGGGTATGGACGTCAGTACCACTCGGGCACCTTTGCGCTCCAGTCCGAGCACCTGCCGGCGGGCACCACTGGCACGTTCATTCGCGCGCCGCGCATTTCCAACGTTGGCGCGGAATGCGAAGTGCTGGCGCGACGCGACGGGGATGCCGTGCTCGTGCAGAAGGGCCCCATCCTCGCCGCGTGTTTCCACCCGGAGCTGCAGGTGGGTCACCCGGTGGGCGCGCAGTTTGCCGCGATGGTGCGTGCGCACGCTGGGTTGGCGGCTGCAGGAGCGAGCTGAATTGGACATCGGCTACGCGATCGAACCCGACCTCAGCGTCGAGGAATTTGTCGCCGTACTGCGCCGTTCGACGCTCGCCGAACGGCGGCCCGTCGACGATCCGCCGCGGATCGAGGGCATGCTGCGAAACGCGGGTCTGATCGTGACCGCGCGCGATGCGACGGGACTGCTGGTCGGGGTCTCGCGCGCGGTGACGGACTTCCACTACTGCTGTTACCTGTCCGATCTCGCGGTGGATGCGGCGTTTCAGGGCCAGGGCATCGGCCGCGAGCTGATCCGTCGCACCCACGTGGCGGCTGGCCCTGGCACGACCCTGATCCTGCTCGCTGCCCCGAAAGCGCGTTCCTACTATCCGCACATCGGTATGACCCAGCACGACTCGTGCTGGGTCGCGCGGCCGGCGGATCAGGTCGGTCGTTGATCGCGATCCCACAACGTTCGCTGCAATCTCGCTCGCGCCAGGCGCCAGTCTCGTTCGACGGTGCCTACGGAAACTTCCAGGGCCGTTGCGATCTCCTCGACCTGTAGCCCGGCGAAGTAGCGCAACAAGACGATCTGGGCCTGCCTCGGGTGATTGCGCTCGAGTTCGGCCAGCGCCGCATCGAGGTCCAGGAGTTCGTCGGCATCGGGCGTGACCACACCCAACTCGTCGAGTGGCACAGGAGCCACGCCACCGCCGCGCTTCTGTGCGCTGCGGGCCCGTGCATGTTCGACGAGGATGCGTCGCATGGCTTGCGCTGCGGCACCGAAGAAGTGGCCGCGGTGATTCCATGTGGTCGCGTTGGCGGACAGGCGCAGCCACGCTTCGTGAACCAACGCAGTTGGGCCTAGCGTCGGAGTGGACCCGGAAACCTGGCGGCGCGCGAGGCAGCGCAGTTCTTCGTACACCACTGGCAGAAGGCGGTCGGCAGCGCCTGGCATTCCGTCCGCCGCGGCGTTCAGCAACTGGGTGATATCGAGATTGTCTGCCATGGGCTCCGCACGGCCATTGTCGCGCGATTCCTCAGGATGCCCAGGCCCTTTACAGGGCGGTTGATTTGAGGACATTGGGGGAATGGCGCCCGAACAGCGCGAAGAACGCATCGCGGCAATCTTCCATGCAGCAACGGCCTTGCCATGGGCGGACCGCGGCGCGTTCGTGCGCGAGCAGTCCGGTGGAGATGCGGAGTTGTTGGCCGAGGTTCTCCAGCTGCTGGCCGCCGATACCGAGCACACCCAGTCCCGCTTTCTCTCGCCGCTGCGAGGATTGGATGAGAAGTCGCTGGTGCCAAAGCTGCGGGGATACGAGATCCTCGGCGAGATCGGCGAAGGCGGCATGGGCCGCGTGTTCAGGGCGCGCCAGACGCAGCCCATCGGGCGACTGGTTGCGATCAAGGTGCTGAAGGGAACAGCTTCGACGACCGCTGGCCGAGCTCGCTTTCAAGAGGAGCAGCGGGTGTTGGCTCGCCTTCAGCATCCCTATATCGCCAAGATCCTCGATGGTGGCCACACCGACGAAGGGCGTCCGTATCTCGTGATGGACCTCCTAGCCGGCGCGCCACTGAGTCTGTGGTTGGCAACTGCGCGGCCTGGCCTTGCCGATTGCCTGGATCTGTTCCTTAAGCTCTGCGACGCGGTCCAGCACGCGCATGGCAAGGGCGTCATCCATCGCGACCTCAAGCCGTCGAACATCCTGGTGGTCGAGGGAGATGGCAAGCCCGAGCCAAGGGTCATCGATTTTGGGATTGCCCGCGTTGTGGAAGGCGACCAGGAATCGATGCACACGGCCGACCATGCCCTACTGGGGACAGCCGGCTACATGAGTCCCGAACAGGATGGTGGAGCGGAGTTGGCGGACGCGCGCAGTGATGTCTTTGCCCTAGGTGTGATTCTCTACGAGATGCTGACCGGGCAGCGTCCTTTCCCGGGCGCGTCGGCATCGTCACGATGGGCCACGGTGCCGGTGCGTCCGTCGCGGGTTCTTGCCCCGCATCTCCGAGGTTCGCCCGTCGGCGATCTGGACTGGGTTGTCTTGCACGCTCTCTTCGTCGAGCCTGAGCGCCGCTATGCGACCGTGCAGGAGTTTGCAGCGGATGTCAGGCGTGCGCGTTCTCACCAACCCGTTTCGGCCTGCGCGCCGACCTGGCACTACGTAGCCTGGCGATGGCTGCGCCGGCACCGCACCGTGACGGCATCTGCTTTGGTCATCGCGGGGTTCTCGATGTTGGGCGCGCTACTGGTCGTGAAGCAGTGGCAGCGAGCGGAGTCCAACTGGAACGACTATCGTCGGCTCGTGGATGACAAGCGCCTGCAGGACCTGCGATCCGAGGCAATCGACTCGCTGTGGCCGGCATGGCCGGAGAAGACTGCGGCGATGTCACAGTGGTGCGACCGTGCCCTGGTGCTGCTCAGTCGACGCGGTGACCTTGAAGTGCGCGACCGGGAGCTAGCTCGTTTGGTCGACCATCCGAGGAGCGAGTCCGAACTCGATGAGCTGGCCTACCAGCGCGAGGTGCTGGGACGGCTGATCCGCGGCTTGGCGGCTCTCGAAGACCCGATCCCGCGCGAAGACAATCTGGCGGGAATGCGCGCGCGGCGCGACCAGGCGGTGGCCCTGGGCGAGACCAGTCTTGTCATCGCCGCGGATGCCTGGCGACATGCCATCGAGGAGATCGCGAACGAGCAGCTTTGCCCCAAGTACGGCGGCATGAGATTGCCTGGGCCGCAGACCGGGTTGGTGCCTCTGGGCCGCAATGCCAGTTCGGGCCTATGGGAGTTCTGGCATGTCGAGAGTGGGGCGAGACCCGCGTTGCAACGCAACGACGATGGCAACTTGATCGGCGTGACGATCGACGAGGACGCGGGGATGGTGTTTGTGCTGATCCCCGCCGGCACCTATGTGATGGGGGCGTTGCTGAAAGGGGACCAACTCTCCGGGGATGCACCGATCGATCCTGATGCCGCACCGATGGAGCAGTTTGTAAGGCGGGTCACCCTCGATGCCTTCTTCGTCGCCAAGCACGAATGCACCCAAGGTCAGTGGTTCCGCATGACCGGCGAGAAGCCGAGCTTCTTGACGCACCAGCAGAAGAGTCGCGGCCATCGTGCGGATCTGCGTCACCCGGTGGAGCAGATCAACTGGGAAACGGCCACGAGAATGCTCGCGCGGCGAAGCCTACGGCTGCCGACCGAAGCGCAGTGGGAGTACTTCTGCCGCGCCGGCACACGCAGCGTCTTCGCGTGTGGTGACCAGGTCGTGGGCCTGGATGCACACGCCAACCTCGCGGACGGCGGGTCGAAGGGTATCCTGCGTGTTGCTCTGCAGCCCGAACTGGACGACGGATACGCCTCCACCGCACCGGTCGGCAGCTTCTCGGCCAACGCCTTTGGGCTGCACGACTGCCACGGCAACGTAGCCGAGTGGTGCCGAGACTGGCTGGTTCCCTATGCGCGACAAGCGGCTGCCGGGGATGGGCTTCGAACGCCCATCGAGGAAGACCAGCAGACCCTGCGGGTGACGCGTGGTGGTGACTTCGCCGAACGAGCACTGCTAAGCCGCTGCGCTTCCCGCAATGCGCATCCGCCATTGATGCAAACGGCTCGCACCGGGGTACGAGCCGTTCGTCCCATTCTCTAGGTGGTAGTGCGTTCAGTTGCCGAGCAGGAAGCCACCGAAGTTCGAACTGATCACGCCGAGGGCGTTGGTGGGCGGGTCAAAGACGAACCACTGATTCCACATCGGCAGCCCAGACGCCAATCCTGGCGCCAGAGGGATGCTTGCCGTGAGGTTCCCGGTGCCGGTGAACAGCCATGATGCGACGTCACCAAACACGCGTGCCTTGCATCCTGGGGCACCGTAGCCGCCGAGATCGAGCGGGCCCACGCGCGGCCGAAAGCTGAACACGAGCACCGCCAGGGTGTTTGGGGTGAGTGGTGCGTCGGACAGGTGGATGTTGATCGTGTTGCCGATCTGTGCCGAACCGCTGTAGCTCAGGTGTGGGGTGAGGCTGGTGCTGCCGACACAACCGCCGTCGCCGTATTCGATGAAGCCGTAGGCGTCAGTGCAAAAACGCACCTTGATGCCACCGCCAGCCACGAGCGTGCCGTTGTAGCCGCTGCCGGAGGTCCACACGAACGGGATGGAGGGGTCGGTGCGGAAGCCCGGGTCGCCGGCGCCGAGCACTGCTCCGGCCTGCCGCACGTAGAACTCCAGCACCAGCATTCCGTTCGCGGGGTTGTAGTGGAACGGCTGCGACATGCCGAGAGACAGCCACTGGTCGGCCACCGTCGGGAATGTGATCTGCTGGAACTGCACCGGGCTGGCGGTGAAGCCAACCAGGTTGAACACCATCTGGGTCGTCAGCGGGTTGGGATTGTGTCCCATTCGCATCTGCAATTCGGTGTAGGTGCGCGTGTGGGTTCCAGCCGGCGCGACGGAGATCTCGCGGATGTCCAACGGTTGAGTGCCCAGGACGGAAGTGGGGACCTGGATCTGGTAGCGCATCGTCCCGTAGGCGGGATCGAGCGGGTTGCCGTTGCCGAATGGGCGTGGGTCAGGGGTGCCGCTGGCCGGGGTGTCGGTCGGATAGAATGTGCAAACCTGGGCAGGCGCCAGGGGTGCTATGGCAAGCACGGTGCACAGGGGTAGGAAGACGGAGGATCGCATCGTGGTTTTTCTGGAGGTGCAGAAGTCGTGCGCCAGAACCCCGCGGGGCCCTCAACAGATTCCTTTGCGATTGCGGAGACGTGCCAGGCGTGGGCCGTTCCAGTAGCTTGTGCGGCGGCCGTTGGGCTTGCCCGAGCAATTTCCCTTGGGCGGGCCCGTTGCTTCCAAACTTGCCTGGCCAAAGCCGGTAAACTCTTTCCGCCTCATGTCCTCAGCACTTCGCGTAGTTTCCTTCGGCCTTGGCCCGATCGGCCTCGCCGCTGCCCGCCTCGCGCTCCAGAAGACCTCCATCCAGCTGGTCGGAGCTATCGACGTCGACCCGGCGAAGGTCGGCAAAGACCTCGGCGAACTGCTCGAACTCGGGCGTTCGACCGGGGTGCTGGTCGAGAGCAACGCGGAAGCCGCGCTGCAGCGCTTGAAGCCCGATGCGATCCTGCACTGCACCTCGAGCTTCATGCCGATGGTCAAGGACCAGCTGCTGCTGGCGGCGCGCTGTGGCGTGAACGTGGTCTCCTCGACCGAAGAGCTGCTGGTCCCCGACTTCCAGAACCCGGCGATCGCCAAGGAGCTGGATGAGGCGGCCAAGGCTGGCGGGGTGTCGATCCTCGGCACTGGGGTCAACCCTGGCTACGCGATGGACTTTGTCGCGGCCGTGGCTTCGGCGGTCACGTTTGATGTGCGCAGCGTGAAGTGCATCCGCGTCGTCGACGCTGGCACGCGGCGCCTGCCGCTGCAGCGCAAGGTGGGCGCTGGCATCACCACGAGTGAGTTCCAGCAGCAGATGGCGACCGGCAAGTTCGGCCACATCGGCATGCGCGAATCGGTGGCCCTGCTGGCCAAGGCGCTCGACTTCAAGGTCGATCGCATCGACCAGACGGTCGAGCCCGTGATTGCGCCCGAGGACTACAAAACCCCGTTCCTGACCGTGAAGGAAGGGCAGGTCGCAGGCATTCGCAATCACGGGTACGGCTACGTCGGCAAGCAGACGGTGCTGCACCTCGACCTCGCGATGTACGTCGGCGCCCCCGACCCGCGCGACGAGATCCTGCTCGACAGCACGCCCCCGATCCACCTGAAATTCCTTGGCGGCATCGCCGGGGACCAGGCGACGGCGGCGATCCTCGTGAACAACCTGCACGGCGTGGTCGCGGCCCAACCGGGGCTGCGAACCGTGCTCGACGTCGCCCCGCCGCGCCTCTGCCGCTGAGCGCGAGTCGCCCCGCACCTTGATGGGGCCGGCCTCGAATCGAGGCAGGAAACTCGACTTGGGGGGATGGGGTTATGGCGTGGTCGCGGTCTATAGTCGGCCCCATGTTTGCTGAACTCTGGAAGCGGCCCTCCATCGTCGTCGTCGGCACGGCCGTGACCGTCGTCGCGGTGTTCGTGGCGCGCGGTGATCTGAGCCTCACCTCCCGCGAGCAGAAGGCGCCGCCGGCGTCCAAGCCGGTCCAGGTTGCCGCGGCGAACGGCGGCAGTGGCGTGGAGCGGGCGCCCGTGGTGGTAAAGCCCGAACGGGCCGGGCGCGTTCGTCCTGAGTCGCCGCGCACCGTGCGCGGTCGCGTGTTTGACGCGATGGGCTTTCTGGTCGTCGGCGCCGAAGTGGTGGCGGCCGGGCAGTCGATCCTGAGAACGGACAGTGACGGTGTGTTCTCGGCCCAGCTGGCTACCGCCACGACGCCGTTGCTCGTCCGTGCTTCGGGCTACCGTTCGCAGTGGGTGGTGCCTTCGGTGGGTTCGCCGGATGGGTTGCTCGTGCAGCTCGAGCCGGCGGCGCCTTGGGACGAGGCTCTGGTCGAACCACACCCGGTTGCTTCAAACCTGACCGGCGAAGGGCTCGTGCGCGGCTTCGACGGCAAGCCGTTGGCGGGTGCCTACGTCACCGCCCTTGGTTCCCTTGTCTGGAGTCGCACCGACGAGATCGGTCGCTACACGCTGCCGTTGCCGACTTCGTCCACGACGACGCTGGTGGTGCATCACCCCGATGGGGCCGGCGATGGGCGTGGTCAGGTGGTGCGGTCAGAACCCGTGCAGTTTGAGCGCAAGAGTGGCGTTGTGCCGCTACCAGAGCTCGTCGCCAGCCTCGGCTCAGCCCTGCGGGGCACCCTGCGCGATGGCCAAGGCAATCCGGTGTCCGGTGTGCCGCTGCAGGTGCGCGGCGAGGGCCTCTCGCGGGTGATCGAGTCCGGCATCAGCGGCATGTTCCGCCTCGCCGGCCTGCTGCCTGGGCGCTACGAGATCCAGCCGATCGGCTACCGCGGTGCGCTCGGCCAGAAGCAGGAGATCGTCGTCGACCATGCGTTCGTCGATTGCGTCGTGCAGCTGCACCCGACGGCCGAGCAGCGTGTGCAGGTGCTCGACGAGCGCGGCGAGCCGATGCGCCGCGCGTATGTGGCGACTTCGTTCGATGGCGAACGGCGCAGCGTCGCGCAGGCCGACGGCGAAGGTTGGGCTTCGGTCCGCATCGCCGCCAAGGATGCGCAGTTTGAAGTGCGCGGTGCGGACCACTACGAAGCGATGTCGGTGCGGCGCTACGAAGCCGACCACAATCGGCTCGTGGTCGCGGCGCCGTAGGTCCTACTGCAGCAGCGCGATTGCCGCGTTGCTCAGCACGTAGCCAGCAGGCGTGCTCGGATTGAGCGCCGCCGACTGCATCACCATCGACACACCCGTGAAGCCGTTCGGGATCGACAACGACGTCGATGCCGCTCCGGAACCGTTGAGCACGATGAGGCTGTGCGTGACGATGACGCCGCCAAACGGCAGGTAGAACGAGCACTGCGGCAGCAGCGGGAAGCCGGTCGGATCGTAGTTGAGCCCGATCAGGTTGGCGCACAACTGGTTCTGGGGGCCGTTGTTCTGCACCATCTGCACGGACGAGCCGCCGACGGGGTTGCCGCTGATGCTGAATGCGAAGGGTTGGCCGTTTACGGGGCAACCTTGCCCGAACGTCGCGGTCTGGCCGGGCAGGATGTACGAAACCGTCAGCGATGGCTTGGTGCCGCCCGACTGGCGCGACTCGATCTTGCGGGCCACGTAGGCGAGCGCTTCGTTGGTCTTCAGCAACCAACCGTAGTTCTGGGCGGGGTTGTCGAGCCAGGACTGCACGTCGGCGATCAGGCCGAGCGAAGCGTTGGAACTGCAGAGGCCGTAGGGCGGCGTCACGATGATGCCGCTGGCGACCGGCGCGAAGTCGCCGCCGGGGGTGGTCCACAGCGAACCCGTGTAGAACGAGTGCAGCCAGGTCGCGTCGCCACTCTGCGCCGAAGCGCCACTGCCGCCACCGCCGACGGCGATCGAGTTGCCTTCGCCCCAGCTCTGCAGCACGCGGTGCATGCCGACATCGACGTTGCCTGCAAACGCACTCTGCACGCAGTTCATGGTCAGTTGCGCCGACAGGATGCGCGCCCCGGCGGGCACGGCGCTCGCGATGTCAAACTTGAGCAGTGCACGGCGCTTGCCGGGCTGGCCGGTCACGCCGACGAAGAGGGACGGGCCGACGCCGTTGCTCAGCGAGCCCGTCGGACTCTCGTAGAGTGTGTTGTCGAGCACGCAGGGCACGCTGGTCGTGGTCTGCGCGGTGATTGAAGAACCGAGGAGGAAGGCGGCGAGCAGCGCCGCGGTGCGCGGGAGGAGGCGGGACATGGCGAGCGGTGTGTGGAAGGACATGTGCGGCGCACCACGATAGCCGCGCCGACGAACTTCGCACCCCCCTCACGCTCCTTCGTGGTCGCCCTGCATTCGGCGCACCGCGAGTGCCGCGGGCTACTTCGGCTCCACCGCGCAGCTACTTGCCGACCTTGCGCTCCGCGTCGTTCTGCTTGCCCACGACGTAGACCTCGCCGTGGCCGAGTTCTGCCAGCCTGTCGAGCAGGCTCATGTTGGCTTCGCCAAGTCCGATGCAGTGCAGGCGGATGCGGCGGAACGCGTTCATGCGCTGGAAGTCCTCGAGCAGCCAATCCGGCATTGCGTAGGGACCAATGTAGTTCGACCTGGGCATGCGGGCCGCGGCGGCGGCGTATTCAACATCGACGACTTGGGTGCCTTCTTCATAGTCGCGGTCCTCGACGGTGAAGTCATCTGACGAGGGCTCGCCGTCCGAAAGCAGGAAGATCGTGTCGCAACCCTTGGTGAGCGCGTCAGGGTCGACGTAGGCGAGCGTGTCGACAAAACCCTTGTCGTGCAGTCCGAACGCGCGGCGAAGGCCGGAGTGCATGTTGGTTGAGCCACGCAATTCACCATCGGGGCTCTTCACTGGATCGGCTTTGCCGGTTTGGATCGAATCGAGCTCGGCCAGCGCGCGGTCGATGTTGCCCTTGGTGGCCTTCATCATGCCTTTCGTGGCTTCGAGTGTGCCGGACTCGGTGCCAAACCAGACGATGCTGAAGTACTTGTCCGCTGGCAGTCGCTGCAGCGAGATGCGCAGCTGTTCGCGCGCGAGATCCCAACGCGTCTTGATCTTGGCCCAAGGCAGGTCGCTCTCATCGGGGAGCACACCTTTGGGCTTCTTCTGCTTGGGGCCCGTGAGCGGGCCAGTGGGCCGCGAACTCGGCGAGATGTCCTTGCACATCGAGTCCGACATGTCGACGACATAACAGAAGCGCTCGCCATCGGTCTCGATGCCAAAGAAGCGCTGTTGGGCCGTGGTCCGGTTGTCGGTCGTCTTCTTGACGTCACCGCGCTGCAGCAGGTCGAGCCACGATTGTGGATCTTCAAACAGGGCCGGGCCTTTCAGGATCCACTGCAGATGGCGCGCCATCTGCAACTTGATCGTGTGGGAAAGGCCGAGTTCGGGCGCCAACAAGCTGATGTAGGCCTTCAAGCCCTCGCGGAAGTCCTCGTCGTTGACGCGGCCCTTGTTCTCGAAGATGGCTCCCGACATGGCGCCGATCAGGATGTTGCGCTCAGACTCCTTCTTCGGGAAGTCCACGCAGGTGGTGACCAGAGCCTGTTTGAGGTTGCCGTTGCGCGAATGGCCGAGGGCCAGGATCGCGGCTGCGCGGTGCATGGCGTTCTTGTCGCTCGCGATGATGTTCTGCAGTTCGCTGTCGTCCTGCTTGTCGGCCTGGATGCGCAGCGTGTTGACCCAGAGCCACATGTCGACGGGCTTGCTGTTGGCTTTGCGCAGCGCGTCAAACACGGGCACCGATTCGGCGTTGCTGAAGTTCCTGCCAAACAACGTGGCCAGCGTGTAGCGCGCGTACTCGGGGAAATTCTTGGTCTTGGCGTAGTCCTCCACGAGGATCTGTAGCGCCTCCTGCTTGCGTGTTTCGGCGAGCTTCTGCCTGCCCTCGGTGTGATGCACGAGGGGCAGCCGAACGATGCACTCCTTGTAGCGGGCCAACGCTGCGTCATAGCTCTTGCCGAGCGCCGATTCTGGCTGCTTACCCTGCGCGAAGGTCGCGCTGACCAGGGTGAACGCGGCAAGCAGGAAGGGTGCAACAGGGCGGCTGGTCGATGCCATGGAACGTTGTGCCTCGCAGGATCGCGGTCAGGGTACCGTGATCGGGCCCTCGGAGATAGATACCTAAGTCGTTGTGGTCACCGTTCCGCTTTGCGGCTTCTTTCCCAGGCGGGCGCCAAAACGCAGGATTGGGCGCTCGAGGACGAAATAGCTCACTGTCGCCACCGCGAAGGTCGTGGCGAGCGCGAGCCCGGCGTTGACCCAGGTCAGGTTGCCATAGAACCACAGCCCGTTGATTGGCAGGTGATACAGGTAGAGGCCATAACTGATGCGGCCGATACCGCGCAGGATGCGGCTGTGGAGCACTCGGAGCGGCGACCACCGCAAGTCACCGAGCGTGAGGCAGAACAGCAGGATTGCGGTGCATAGGCAGCTGCTGTGCACGATCCAAGCGCTCGGAATGTGCTGCCAGGGGATCGTCGGCGTGGTGGCGAGCCATTCCGGGAGCAGCAGGTAGTGCACGATTGGATGGAGCCACAAGGCGGGCACCAGCAGAGCCAAGGCCAGTAGCACAAAGCGCCGCGGTGACGCAACGATCGCCGGTTCGACGTAGGCGAGCAGGGCGCCGCAGCCAAGGCTCAGGAAGCGAACCGGCGAGGCGTGCTGCACCGCTTCCATGGCCTCACTTGGCGGCGCGCCCAGGCTCGCATAGTGCACATTCATCCAGTACGCGCAGAGCAGCGCCACCGGGGCAAGCACGAGCACGATGCTCCACTTCGAAACCACGCGCGGGGTGAACGCGACGACGAGTGGCCACAGCAGATAGAAGTGCTCTTCGACGCACAGCGACCACGTGTGGCCCATCGATCGCACGAGCTTCGGCTCGAGGATCCAATGCAAATTGGAGAGATAGGCCGCGCACCACGCGAGCTCGATGCTCGGTTTGGCGATCGCCATCACGAGCAGCAGCAGATAGTAGATCGGGAAGATGCGCAGCACGCGCCGCAGCAGAAACCACCGCACGGGCGCGCCCTGTTCCTTCTCACGCAACAGAATGCGTGTGATGAGGAAGCCGCTCAGCACGAAGAAGATATCCACGCCAAGCCCACCGGGCCCGATCACGCCATGCGCAACCTTGAGCCACTCCGGATAGTTGGCAGTGCCGACCGGGATGTGGCACCACAGCACGAGCAGGATCGCCACGGCGCGCAGGCCATCGAGAACTGGAAGGTGGCGAAGGGGCATGGGGGTGACCGCAGACCGAGGTGCGCAGAGCCTACGGTCTACGCGCCCTCTTGCCGAGCATCACCGGCTTTGCACTTCGATCCGCCACGCACCCGCATCTTCTCGCATCGCGAACTGCACCGGCAGGAACTGCTCGATGACCTGCGCATTCGTGCGCGTGTGAAGGCTTGGTGTCATGGTGCGAAACGCGCCACCGCGAGCCAGCGCCATCGGGATCAGCAGCTGATCCGCCAGGTGCTCACCGACGGGCACGTTGGCCGTGAGCAGTTCTTCCGCCTCGTTGGCGACGTTCCCAGCGACGTCCTCGGCGCGGATGCCGCGGTCGCCAAGGCCAGAAACCAGCTCGGTGACTTCGCCAAAGCCGAGCCGCAGCATGACCGCATTGCCAGGGCCAGGCGAAGCGACTTCATCGATCGTGATCTCGTCGGCGCGTAGCTTCAGTCGCGCGCGCAGCATCGAGGCTTCGCGCTGCGCCACGTGCGAAGGAATCTTCGCCGAGACAATGCGGGCACGAAGTTGCGGTTCGCCGAGGCGCGTGAGCAGTTCGATGGGTTGCCACGCCGCCGGCGTGATCGTCGCGCGCCATTGGCCGCCGCCGGCCGGATAGAAGCCGTGTTTGTGGATCTCGAGCCCGAGGCCCGCACCCATGCGGTGCAGGACCGGCGCGAACGCGTGTTGCAGGAAGTCGAACGGCGGCGCCAGCGGATTGTGGGTGCCACCGACGAGTTCGACCGTGGAGGGGCCGTTCGCCGACAGCAGCGCCGGCAACACCGTCTGCAGGACGAGCGTGGTGCTGCCCGCCGAGCCGATGGCAAAACGGTAGTCGCCCGCGCGCAGTCCCTTGGGTTTGAACGTGAGGCGCTGCGAGCCGATTGCAGCACCTTCCACCGCGGCATCGCCAACTTCGGCGGCGGCGAGCACCGCGGTCAGGTGCTGCCGCTTGAGCCCTGGCTTCTCGCGACCGGCACGGATCTTCTCGATCGAGAAGGCCGTGCCGGTCACCAGCGAGAGGCCGAGTGCCGTGCGCAACACCTGACCGCCACCTTCACCCATCGAGCCATCGAGGAACAACATGGTCACCCCTTTACACAGACGACTTGTTTCAACGTGTGCACGATGTCGACGAGATCACTCTGCGCGGCCATCACGGCATCGATGTCCTTGTAGGCCATCGGCGTCTCGTCGATGACCGCACCGTCCTTGCGGCACTCCACACCTTCCGTCGCCGCGATGTGGTCTTCCACGGTGTAGCGGCGGAACGCTTCACCGCGTGACATCACGCGGCCGGCGCCGTGGCTGCACGAATGGAAGCTGTCGGGGTTGCCCTTGCCACGCACGATGAACGACTTGGCGCCCATCGAGCCTGGAATGATGCCGAGATCGCCTTCGCCGGCGCGCACCGCACCCTTCCGCGTGACAAAGACCGACGCACCGAAGTGGTCTTCCTTCGCCACGTAGTTGTGATGGCAGTTCACGGCGACTTCACCATGGGTGAACTTCGGCAACAACTTGCTCTGGACGAGTGCATCGAAGACCGCCGCCATCATCAAATCGCGGTTGGTGCGCGCAAAACGCTGGGCCCAGCTCACGGCAAACACGTAATCATCAAAGTGCTCGGCGCCTTCCGTGAAGTACGCGAGATCCTTGTCGGGGAGGTTGTGAACATGCTTCTGCATGTCCTTCTTGGCGAGTTCGATGAAGTGCGTGCCGATGCGGTTGCCGACCCCGCGTGAACCACTGTGCAACATGATCCAGACGCGTTGCGCCTCGTCGATGCAGACTTCGACGAAGTGGTTGCCGCCGCCGAGCGTGCCGAGATGTTGCGCCGTCGAACCGCGGTCGAGCCGGGGGTGCTTTTCGATGATGAGGTCGTAGTCGGCGCGCAACTTCTTCCACGCGTCCTCAGGACGCGCCGGGAGGTTGGCCCACGCGCCGCGGTCGCCCTTGCCACCGCTGTTGGTGCGGCCGTGCGGCACAGCGCGTTCGATGAGCGAGCGGATGCCCTTCAAGTCGTCGGGGAGGTCACTGGCCGTGAGCGACGTGCGCACCGCCATCATGCCGCAGCCGATGTCGACGCCGACGGCGGCGGGGATGATCGCGCCGAGCGTGGGCACGACGCTGCCGACGGTGGCACCGATGCCGAAGTGCACATCGGGCATGGCGGCGACATGGTGATGCACGATCGGCAACTGCGCGGTGTTGCGGAGCTGCTGGATGGCCTTTTCATCGGTGACGACGCCGCGTACCCATGCCTTGATGGGGACGCCGTGCGTGTCGATCTGTTCGTAGTTGCTCATCGGAGTGGCGTGTGGAGGGTAGCGATGGAGTGGGTGGGTGCAGCGACAACCTCGTCGCCACGGGCTTGCTAGAGCAGGTGCCGTGCCGTCGTCCCCACAATCGAGCGAATTGCTGTAAGTGGCAGAAAAACATTGGCTTAGACGCATCGCGTGCACCGACTCTGGAAGGCTGCTTGCCGCGCGACGCTCCAAACGAATAAAACACTATCCCAATGGCTAAGTCCGCCGGACACACGGTCGTGAGCTTCCTCGGTGTCTCCCTCGATCGTGGCGCCGGCCGCGAACGCTGGGAGCATTGGCGCCCCAACGTCTCGATCTGCCAGCACGAGGATCTGCTCATCAAGCGGATGATCCTCTTGTGCGAACGGCGCTACAGCAAGCTGTACGACCAGATCGCCGCCGACATCGCGACGGTCTCGCCCGAAACCGTGGTCGAACGGCGCGACGTTGCCCTGCGCGATCCGTGGGACTTCGAGGAGGTCTTCGACAAGCTATTCCAGCTCAGTCGCGACCTCGCGTTTGACCCGGAGGACGAGGACCTGCTCGTGCACATGACGACGGGCACGCACGTGGCCCAGATCTGCCTGTTCCTGCTCACGGAGACGCGGCACTTCCCGGCGCGTTTGCTGCAGACGGGGCCCCCGCCCGGCAACCAGGACATCGTTGGCACGTGGCAGATCATCGATCTCGATCTGTCGCGCTTCGACCGGCTCGCCCAACGCTTCGCGCAGGAGCACCAACAAGGTGAGTCGCTGCTGAAGTCGGGCATCGCGACGCGCAATGCGGCGTTCAACGAACTCATCACGCAGATGGAACGGGTGGCGCCGGCGTCGACGGCGCCGATCCTGTTGATGGGCCCGACGGGCGCTGGCAAGTCGCACCTCGCGCGGCGCATCTACGATCTCAAGAAGCAGCGGCACCAGCTTGTGGGGCCCTTCATCGAGGTCAACTGCGCGACGATTCGCGGCGATAGTGCACATTCGACGCTGTTTGGCCACAAGCGCGGCGCGTTCACGGGGGCGCTGCAGGATCGTGCCGGGCTGCTGCGCGCGGCCAACGGTGGGCTGTTGTTCCTCGACGAGATCGGCGAACTCGGCGCCGACGAACAGGCGATGCTGTTGCGCGCGCTTGAGGAGAAGCGTTTCCTGCCACTCGGCAGCGACAAGGAGGTCGAGAGTGACTTCCAGCTCATCGCCGGCACCAACCGCGATCTGGGTGGCGCGGTTGCGCGCGGCACGTTCCGCGAAGACCTGCTCGCGCGCATCAATCTGTGGACCTTTCGCCTGCCGGGGCTGCGCGATCGCATCGAGGATCTCGAGCCAAACCTCGACTACGAACTCGAACGCTATTCAGCCAAGGTTGGTCGTCGCGTGCATTTCAGCGCCGAAGCGCGGCGGCGGTATCTGGACTTTGCGACCTCGAGCGGGGCGCTGTGGCGCGGCAACTTCCGCGATCTGAATGGCAGCGTCACGCGGCTGTGTACGCTGGCGGCGTCGGGCCGCATCACGGAAGAGGAGGTGCGTGGTGAGATCGTGCGGCTCGAAGCGGATTGGTTGCGCGATGGTCACGGCGCACCCGAGCACGTAGCGATGGTGGACGACGATCTGCTGCTTCTGGAAGTGCTCAGCGAGGAAGTGGTCGCGGGCATCGATCGTTTCGACCGCGTGCAGCTGGCGGAAGTCGTGCGTTGTTGTCGCCGGCACCGTTCGCTGTCGGCGGCTGGCCGGGAGCTATTTGCGGCTTCGCGCGCGAAACGGGCGACGACGAACGACGCGGATCGATTGCGTAAGTACCTGGCGCGGTTTGGGCTCGATTATGAGGGGGTTGCTGCTTCCAGGTGAGCTTGCGGAAGGGGAACCCGCCATAGGGATGGTGTAATAGATGGTCGATAAGTGGTTTATGGCATTGTCGAGTTTGCTCGCGGCTTTTCCTCGCTTGGGCCGGCGGATTCGCGATCCTCTGCCTCTCTGCTAGAGGATGACTGACTTCGCCGATATCCAGG
>JADZDL010000240.1 GCA_020851075.1 Planctomycetota bacterium
CCATCTGGCACCAGGTGCACCAGCAGCCCATCACTGCGCAGCACCCAGAAGTCCTCGCCGACGCGAGCCAGCCCTTCGTAGTCACCGGGCGCGCCAAACGGCACCACGCGCGGCGGCAACTGCCCAAGCAGGTCGAGGAAGAACAGCGCCCCCCGTTCGTCCTGCACACAGGCAATCGTGCGGTCGTCGATGGCGACGATGCCCGACACCTCACGCAATTCCCGGGGCAGCACGATCGCGCCGCTCGCGAGGTTCTGCGGCCGCGTTCCACAGGCGCCGGCGAGCAGAAGAACCAGGCTGGTCAGGAGCCTCCTCATTGGCGGCGCGGGGCGGGGTTTCTGTTGGCAGTCAGGAGCACGCGCACAACCGCCAACAGAAGCAGCAGTGTGCACCAGGTCACACTTCCGTAAGCGAGCAGCTTGTTACCAAATTCCCTGCCGACAAGGTCCTTGGCCGAGAATGGCCCCAGGAGCATCGCGCCAGCAACAAGCAACCAGAGCCAGAGATCCCGCCGACCGCGCAGCAGGCGATCGACCAGGAACGCCGCGGGGAACATCCACACACAGAAATGGGATTTACTGCTCTGCGGCGACAGCAGGACCATACCACACACAATCGCAGCGACTTCGCCGAGCCCCAAGGTTCGCTGCGCAGCCTTGCCATCCGAAGCCGCCGCCACCGCACGCCCGGCGCCTAGCACACCGACGGCTATCAACCCAAGCACGCCCAACTGGGAGACGCGCAGCACGGTTGAGCAGACCCCCGGCGAGAGATTGGCCAGCGCCACGTGCACATCGACAAACGTCGCTTCGCCATGCGCCGGAGTCAGCAACCGCGTCAAGGTCCCCGACAGGCTCTGATTCAGGTAACTGTGCGAATTCCATGCGCCCGGACTGTTCGCCACGCCGCCGACCTCAATGCCGCGCAGCACCGATTCGTACCAGGCTTGCAGCCACCAGCGGCCATCCGTGCGCGGAAACCACCAGTCCGGCAGCAGCGACAGACCAACGAAGAAGACCAACGTGAACACCACCGTCCAGGGCCGTCGCCGCAGCACAAACAAGCCGAGGAACAGCAGTGGGGTTGCCTTCACCGCGGCGCCAAGCCCCGCCCAGCCGCCCGCCATCACCTGACCCCGGCACCATGCGGCGGCACACAGGCCAACCGCGCCCGCGATGAACAGATCGTGGCTCTGGTTGGAGAACACCGAGAGGACGTGGTGCGCACCGAGCAACGCCGTGAGCACCCAGAACCAGACCAGGCGCGGTGGCCCCGCTCCCGCCCATTCCCGGCGCGCCCACTGATGCAGCCAGCGCACGAGCAGCAGCAGGATCACGAAGTTGACCGCAAACCAGAGGGGCGGTTGCCAGTCGACCGGCACCTTGGCGAACGGCACGAACGGCACGGCGGCAAACGGCGGGTAGGTGAACGGCTTGGCATCTTCGCCGAGCCGGTAGATCTCGGCGCCGCCCGCCATACGTTCGCCGCCGACCACGTAGACGGGAAGTTCCCGGTCGTTGGCCTTGGCCCGGAATCCAAAGTACCAGCCGCCCAGGACCATGACGGCCAACAGCACGGGCAGCATCCAGAGGCGCTTTCGCATCAGGCGCACCGTTATCACCCTTGGCACCGGCCCTGTCCACAGCCTCCCAGATCAGCAAGCGAACCATCGGCACAGCGCGCTCGTTCGGCTATCTTCGGCAACCCTCCTTTGGCCAAGAACTCCAAGAATCGAAGCGCAGACCGCCTCGGCGTCTGGCTTTTCGGCGCCTACGGTGGCCTCGCCACCACGCTCGTGGTCGGCACCCGCGCCATCGCGCGCGGCCTGCAACCACCGCACGGCCTCACCACCGAAACCGAAATCAGCAAGGGCATCCGCCTGCAGCCGCTGTCAGACATCGTGTTTGGCGGTCACGAAGTACGCACCAGCGACTACTTCTCGGCTGCGCGCGAGATCCAGGAAAAGACCGGCACCCTGCCGCTCGAGATGCTGCAGAGCCTGCGTTCGGACCTTCGCGAAGCCAGCAAGAATGTCGTATCGGGCTTCCTGCCCAACGCCGGCCGCACGATCAACTCCATCGCCGATGCCAATCGTGAGGATCAGCGCAAAGGCACCAAGGGACCGACGCTGCGCGCCCAGATCGAGCAGGTGCAGGCCGATATCCAGGCCTTCGCAAAGAAGAACCGCCTCGATCGTGTCGTCTGCGTCAACCTGACCTCGACCGAACCACCGCTGCGCCCGCAGGCCGCGCACAAGACACTCGCCGCGTTTGACAAGGCCATCGATCGCAACGACGTGAAGGCCGTGCGGCCTTCGGCGATCTACGCCTACGCGGCCGCGAGCCTCGGCCTGCCGCTGATCCACTTCACGCCAAGCAACGCGGCGATGGTGCCCGCGATCCGCGAACTGTTCGCCAAGACCGGCGCGCCCTACATGGGCTGCGACGGCAAAACCGGCGAAACGCTCGTGAAGTCGGCACTCGCGCCGATGTTCCTCTATCGCAACCTGCGCGTGCTGAGCTGGCAGGGCTACAACATTCTCGGCGACCGCGATGGCCGCGTGCTCGCCGACCGCGACAACAAGGCGGCGAAGGTCGCGACGAAGGACGGCCTGCTGCCCGCGATCCTCGGCTACCCGCTGCACACGCACGTCGGCATCGACTATGTGCCGTCGCTGCACGACCTGAAAACCGCGTGGGACTTCGTGCACTTCGAAGGCTTCCTCGGCTTCAAGATGGCGCTGCAGTTCATCTGGCAGGGTTGCGACGCGATCCTCGCCGCCCCGCTCGTGCTCGACATGGTCCGCCTCGCCGATCTGGCCGCGCGCCGCGGCGAATCGGGCCCGATGCACCACCTGGCGTGCTTCTTCAAGCAGCCACTCGACACGACCGAACACAACCTGCACACGCAATGGCAGGCGCTGGTTGCCTACCTAGACCGCGTGCGCGCGGACCAGAAGCGCTGAGGCGCGCGTTCCCGCCATGTGCGGCATCGTCGGCGCAAGGCACAGCTGGCTGCTGCAGAACGGCCTCGATCCCGAGCGCGCGATGTGGGCCGCGGTCGAACGGCTGCGCTGGCGCGGCCCCGACGGCATCGGCATCGTGCGCATCGGCGACTGGTGGCTCGGCTGTGCCCGCCTCGCGATCACCCAGGCCGGTAGCCGCCAGCCCGTCGTTCGCCGCGGTGGGCGCTTCGCCGGCGTGCTGAACGGCGCGATCACCAACGCGCGCGAACTGTGGGAACGCCTGTTGCCGGGCGCCGAACGACGACGCGCCCCACCCAACGACGCCTGGCTGCCGTTGCTCGCCGTCGAACGCGGCGACCGCGACGCGCTGGCGCATCTGCGCGGACACCACGCGTACGCCGTGGTCGACGCAAGCACCGGCGAACTCGTGTTTGGCCAGGACCGTTTCGGCGAGAAACCGCTGCTGTGCCTCGTTACTTCGCCTAGCGCCACCGGCACCCTGGCGGCATTCGGCTCGAGCCCGCTCGCGCTGCAAGAACTCGGCATGCCACCGCTGCCCGCAAACGAGGCCCTGTCCGACCTTCTGCGCTTTGGCTTCGCCGAGTTCTTCCAACACACCTTCGCCACCGGCCTCGCGCTGCGATCGGTTGCCCAGCGTGGTGTGCCGCTCGTCGCCGCGGCAAGCGAGTGCCAGCGCCCGTGGACCGGCCGCGCCGGCGAACCCTGGCTGCCGGCGTCGTTCCGCAGCCAGCCCAAGAACCTGCGCGAACGGTTCTTCGCCAGCGTCGCGCGCTGCATCGACACGACGCAACCCACGGGCCTGCTGCTCTCGGGCGGCATCGACAGCAGTTGCATCGCCGCCGGCCTGCACCACGCGCAACACAGGGCGCCCGCGTTCCAGTTCCAGGCTCACGGCACCGATCCAGCCGAACGGCAATGCGCCCGCGCGGTCGCTTTGCACTGCAACCTGCCGTTCCACCCCGTCGACGGCGGCCCGGAAGTGCTCGACGCGCTGCCGCACCTGACCGAACTCGCGGGCATTCCCCTCGGTGACCCGTCGATACTCGCCGTGTATGCCGTCGCGCGCGCGGCGGCCGCCCAAGGGGTTCGCATCCTGCTCGGCGGCGAAGGCGCGGACGAACTGTTCCTCGGCTACCGCCGCTACCGCGCGCTCACCACGCTGCCGCGTCTCCGTATTCCCGCCGCGCTGCTGCCGCAATGGTCGATGCGTTATCTCGCCCGCTGGTTGCGCGCGGCGGCCGCCCAGGATCCGGCCCAAGCCCTGCTCGAGGTCACACCGCCTGCGTTCCGCGGCGCGCTCGGCCTCCCAAACCGCGGCCAATCACCTCGCCAAAGGCCCGCCGACCGGGTCCTCGCTGCACAACAGACCGACCTCGACGGCTACCTTCGCCTCGACCTGTTGCCCAAGGTCGACATCGCGACGATGGCGGCCGGCATCGAAAGCCGCTGCCCGTTCCTCGAAGGCGACCTGCGCGAGTTTGGCGCCACGCGCGCAG
>JADZDL010000241.1 GCA_020851075.1 Planctomycetota bacterium
ATCGAGTTGCCCAAGAGGTTGGCCATCCCCAAGGGCATCGAGGAGGTCACCGTGTAGTGCCAACCAATTGCCGCAAGTCGTTGGCTTCCAACCTCACGGCCTGCTGAACTGCGGAACTTGGGCTAGTTCTGGCCAGGCCAGCTCAGGCCAGGCCGAGGTCGTCCATGTCCTCTTCCTCGTAGCCGAGGTAGTGGCCGAGTTCGTGCCACAAGGTGATGCGGATCTGCTCGACGAGGTCGTCACGGTCGCGCGCCGCTCGCTCGAGGTTGCGCTGGAACAGGTAGATCGTGTTCGGCCGCAGCTGCGGGCCGTCGAACGCGCTGGTCTCCGGCAGCGGCACGCCATCGAAGAGACCGAGCATGTCCGGCCCCACCTCGTCGCGATCCGGGCCGTCGGCGAGCGAGGCGTCGGGAAACGGCTGCACCACCACGGGCACCCGATCGAAGCACTGGCGGAACTGCTTCGGCAGCTTGCGCGCCGCCATACGCACCTCACGATCGAACTCGGCCCGGCTCATGCGAACCGGCGCCGGGTACTTGTCCGGCGCCGCCGCCGCCGCCCGCAGGAAGTGCGCCTCCGCCGTCTCGTTGTGCCCTTTGCGCTCGAGCAAGGCCCCATAGATCACGTCGGCATCGGGCACTGCGTCGGGCAGCTCCAGCGCCGCGCGCACCGCCACCTCGGCCTCGTCGAAACGCCACTGCAGGAACAGGCTCATCGCCAGCCAGCAGCGTGATGACGGGCAATCCGGGTCCTTCTCCAGAACGGCACGAAAGTGGCGTTCTGCCTCTTTCGGCCGGCCCAGCCCGAGGCAGGCATCGCCGAGCAAGAACAGGAGGTCGATCGTATTGCCTTCCCCACGATCGAGAGCCTCCTGCACCTGCTCCATCGCCTCCTCGAAGCGCTCCTCGTCCAGCAAGGCCTCGATCTTCTGCACGACCTGGCTGCCGACTTCGACGCCGTGGTCCGGGGGCACGATGCCTGCGGGTTCGAGATCCATGGGCCATCAAGCTAGCCGGGAACGACACCACGTGCCGACGCCGTTTGGACGAAGTCCGTACTTGCCGAGCCCCGCCCGGTGTCTTCCGATGGAGACTGCATTCCCCGGGTTCCCATGATCAAGCTGCAACGCATTCTCTGCCCGACCGACTTCTCCCCGACCGCGGCGCACGCCGTGAACTACGCCGCCGAGCTGGCGCGCACGTTCGGAGCCGAGCTGGTGTTGCTGCACTCGATCCCCGAGCTGAATTACCCGCTGCGCAGCTTCGGCATGGCCTCGTCGTTCCCGCACCTGCGCGAGGAGCTGCACACGCGGGCCCGCGAGGCCCTGGAAGCCGAGAAGGCCCGCGCCTGCCAGGGCGCCAACGCCCGCATCGAACTGCGCGACGGCGAGTCGTCGGAGCAGATCCTGGCGGCCGTGCACGAGATGAAGGCCGACATGGTGGTCATGGGCACGCACGGCCACACCGGCATCCGCCACGCGATCATGGGCAGCACGGCCGAGAAGATCGTGCGGCTGTGCGAGTGCCCGGTGCTGACGGTGCGCTTCCGCGAGTGAGTCGCCCCACTCGCGGGTGACCGGGCCCGACCCGGCCGACACCCCGACCCGGCCTACACCCGACCCGGCCTACACGTCGAGCAGGCCTTCGCGGATCGCGAGGCGCGCCAGCTCCGCTGCCGAGTGGCAATCGAGCTTGCGCTGCAGGTTCTCGCGGTGCTTCTTCACGGTGCCCAGCGAAAGCCCGAGCATGGCCGCAACTTCCTTGTTCGCCTTGCCGAGCGCGAGCAACTGGAACACCTCGCGTTCGCGCGGCGTCAGCACACTGAGCGCCGTCGAGTCGGTGGCCGCTGGCGCCTCGCCACGCACCGCGCGGGCCATGATGCCGTTGGCGACCTTGGGCGACAGGTACGAATCGCCGCGCTGCACCGACTCGATGGCGAGGCCAAGCTCCTCCGGCTCGCTGTCCTTCGACAGGTAGCCGTCGGCGCCAGCCTGCAGCGCCTGCTGCACGAACTTCATGCCTTCGTGCTGCGACGCCATCAGCACCTTGGTGTGCGGCGACGCGCGCTTGATCGGCGCCACGGCGTCGATGCCGGACATGCCGGCCATGGTGATGTCGAGGATGACGACCTGAGGTCGCATCTTGGTGACGAGGTCGATTCCCTCGCGGGCGTTGCCCGCATCACCTACCACTTTGAAATGCGGCACTCGTTCGAGCAGCGACTTGAAGGCTGCTCGCACGATGGCCTGGTCGTCGATCAAGACGATGTTGATGCCGGTCTTGTCAGTCATCACGATGCTCCCGGTTCCGTGCGGCTGCCGGCGTCGCCTTTCGACACCAACACCCGCGGCGGCAATTCGATCCGGATGCAGGCACCAACTCCAGGCTTTGGCACGAAGGAAATCGAACCGCCGTGCGACTCGATCACCTTGCGGCAGAAGGCCAGGCCGATGCCCGTCCCATAGTCCTTGGAACTGCGGAACGGCCTGAAGATTTCCTCGCGCAGGTTGGCCGGCACGCCGGGGCCGTCATCGGTGACCTCGATCGCGATCCCGATCGGCGTCACCTCGGCGGCGACTTCGACGTGCCCCTTGCCGCCGCAGGCCTCAGCCGCGTTGCGCAGCAGGTTGCTGACGACCTCGCCACACAACTGCGGGTCGACCGACAACTTCGTCCCGGCGAGGTCCTTGCAATCGACCGTCATCGCCGCCCAGTTGGGCAGGCGCGCCAGCTCCCGCAGCACGCCGTCGACGAGCTCGCCGAGGTCGACCACCGCCGGCCGCGGCTGCAGCGGCTTGGCGAAGGACAGGGTCTGGCTGAGCATACGCTCGATGCGCTGCAGGTTGCTGACGAACTCCTCGATCAGGACCTTGTGCTCGACGCCGAGCTTCTCGCCGACCGCACGCAGGGCGTGCTGCAGGCTGGTGATCGGGGTGCGGATCTCGTGGCTGAGCACAGAGGCCGACTCGCCGAGCGCGGCGAGGTTCTTGAGCAGCTGCAGCTCCCGCTCGCGGGCCCGGTCGCGCTCCCGCAGCAACTGCACGTGGCGCAGACCACGCGAAACGGCCTCCAGCAACTTGTCCTTGGTGACCGGCTTGCTGATGTAGTCGAAGGCACCGAGCCGCACCGCCTCGGACGCGGTCTGCAGGTTCGGCTCGCCGGTGATCAGGATCACGGGCTCTTGGCACTGCCGCTGCCGGACGACCTCGTTGAGCACCTTCATGCCGTCGAACTCGGGCATGACGATGTCGGTGATCAGGACTTCGAAGCGGCCGGGACGCAGTTGCTCCTGCACCGCCTGGAAGCTCGACCCCTGCAGGACCTCGTGTCCTTGTTGCTCGAGGAAGCGCGCCAGCGTGTGCAGCAGTCGCGCTTCGTCGTCGATCAGGACAATGCGTGCCATCAGGTGTCCGCGGAAGGGAGGCCAGGAGGAAACAGCGGGGCCCCGCCAACGGGGCCAACGTCACGGGAGCATTCTGGCTCGATCCAGATTCACGACGGCCGGGCTCAAGGACGTAACGACAATGCGCATTCGCCGTAGACGATGTGCGGTCGACCCATTACACCACGCCCATGCCGAATCCGACGGCGGTCGCCGGACCCGCGCCCCCTTCAGCAGGGAGACCCTCCAAGGATGTTGTCATCCCCGCGATCGCGATCGCGGCCCTCGGAACGTCGCTCGCGATCGGCACCGACGGCACGATCGGCAAGCTGATGCTGGCGGCGAGCGCGGCGTTCTTGGCGGTGGCGGTGGTGCTGCCGCTCGCGCGACGTCGCGGCGAACGGGCGGTGGCCAAGGCGACGTGGGCCTCCGAACGTGACCGCAACGAGGCCATCGCCACGGCAGCGCGGCACTCGGCCCACTGGCAGGCCATCGTCGACACCGCGACCGAAGGCATCGTCACGATCAACGCCAACGGCATCATCGAGACCTGCAACGGCGCCGCCGAACGCATGTTCGGCCACACCGGCACCGGCGGTCTCGTCGGCCGCCCCGTCAACATCCTGATGCCCGAGCCGTTCTCCTCGCAGCACGACAGCTACCTGCAGCGGTACGCGGCCACCGGGCAACGCCGCATCATCGGCATCGGCCGCGAGGTCATCGGCAAGCGCAGCGACGGCAGCGAGTTCCCGATCGACCTCTCGGTCGGCGAAGGCATGGTCGACGGCCGTCGCTTCTTCACCGCCGTCATCCGCGACATCAGCGAGCGCAAGGAGATGCAGGCCAAGCTCGGTCAGACCGAGCGCCTGGTCGCCGTCGGCGAGCTCGCCGCCGGCGTCGCGCACGAGATCAACAACCCGATCAACACCATGATCAACTGCGCGCAGTTGGTCCAGGACGGCGATGATCGGGAGACCAACTGCAAGGTCATCGTCGAGGAAGGTCACCGCATCGCCGACATCGTGCGCGACCTGCTGCAGTTCGCCCGCGACGACCGCGACCGGCCGCAGGCGACCTCGATCCCAGAGGTCGTGCATCGCACGCTGCGCCTGATCGGCGAGAACTGGAAGCGGCACGGCATCACCCTGGTCGTCGACGTGCCGGACACCCTGGCGACCGTGCTGGCGCGTCCGCAGCAGATCCAGCAGGTGTTGCTGAACCTGATGATCAACGCCAAGGACGCGATGGTGCACGCGGACACCCAGTCCCGGCGCGTCGTGCTCGGCGCGCGGGAAGCGGACGGTGGCGTGACGGTCAGCGTCGAGGACAACGGTCCCGGCGTGCCGGAGCACCTGAGCCAACGCATCTTCGAGCCGTTCGTGACCAGCAAGCGCGCGCGCGGCGGCACCGGCCTCGGCCTCTCGATCAGCAAGAGCATCCTCGAAGGCTATGGCGGCTGGATCGACTACACGAGCCAGCTCGGCCACGGCGCCACGTTCCGCTTCTGGCTGCCGGTGGCGCCGGCAGAGTGACCCCCACCGGCAGCCCGGCGACCCGAACGGTCAACGCCCCGAGCTCGGCCCGAGCAACGACCCGGTGGCGATGCGGGTCAGCTCGCCGCCCGGCTCGTCGCAGCGCACGAGCAACTCGCAGCGCAAGCCCGCCTTGAACTCGGCTCTCGGCACGAACACGTGCACGGGGATGCGCCGGTCCTCGAGCGAATCGAGTTCGAGCTCCGTGCCAGCCACGAGGGTCTCTGCCCCGGTCCCCGTCGGCTGCTGCACGACGATGGTGAACTTGCGCCGATCCGGCCGCTTGTTGATGAGCTGTAGGTCGAACACGTTGTGCACGCGCCCGTCTTCGAGCGTGTACGAGCGGCCCGGCGCCCGCACGAGGCTCGCCTCGAACGGCCGACGCTTGGTGATCGCGAAGGTCATCACGCTGATGCCGAGCAGCAGCAGGATCGCGTAGAGCACGACGCGACCGCGGAAGAAGCGGCGCTCGCCGGTCTCGAACGCGCGCTGGCTGTCGTAGCGCACCAGGCCCTTCGGCTTGCCCAGCTTGCTCATCACGTCGTCGCAGGCGTCGATGCAGTTGGCGCAGCCGACGCATTCGAGCTGAGTGCCGTTGCGAATGTCGATGCCGGTCGGGCACACGGCGACGCAGCGGTAGCAGTCGACGCAATCACCGGCCCCTTCCTTGCCGGCGGGACCACGTGGCTCACCGCGCTTCTGGTCGTAGCCGACCAGGACCGTATCGGGGTCGTACAGCGCCCCCTGCAATCGGCCGTAGGGGCAGATGACGATGCAGAGTTGTTCGCGGAACCAGGTGAAGTTGAAGAACAACGCCCCGGTGGCGATGACGATGAAGATGAAGGCGGTCGGGTGCTTGCCGGGCGACGACGTCACCGCTTCCAGCAGCACCTCGGTGCGCATGAAGTAGCCGAGGAAGCTGTGCGAGATCACCGCAGCGAGCAGCAGGAAGACGAGGATCTTCAGGCCGCGGCAGAGGAACTTTGCCTTGCTCATCGGCGCCTTGTCGAGCTTTGCGCGCGCCCCTGGCGGCCCTTCGATCAGGCGCTCGATGCGACGGAAGACGCCCTCGAGGAAGACGGTCTGCGGACAGGCGTAGCCACACCACATGCGGCCAAACAGCGCGGCCACCACGAACAGGGCAAAGCCGACGCCCGTGATAATGAAGACCGCGTACCAGAAGTCCTGAGCATTGAACGTGTAGCCGAACACATAGAAGTGGCGCATCGGCAGGTCGAGCAACAGCACAGGGTGCTCGCCGATGCGCAGCCAGGGCACGATCAGGTAGATCCCGATCAGCACGAACCACATCACGTGCTTGAGCCGCTGAAACCGCCCCTTCACGTCGGCCGGGTGGATCACATTGCGCGAACCGTCCGGGTTGACGCTAAACAGGGTATCGATGTCCGGTCGGCGCACCACCGCCTTGCCCTTGGTGACCACCCACTTGTGCACTGCGGCTCCCCCCGGCTGGGTGCCGGCGCCCCTCTGCGGGGCAGCGCCGGACTTGTTGGCGTCGGATTCGCTCATGTCTTGCCGAACGCCTGGGCGGAGCTGCTTATTGCTCCTTCTTGGCGTTTGCCTCAGGTGCCTTGCCAGGCTTGTTCGTGTTCTTTATCGACAGCACGTAGGCCGTGACATTGAGCACGAAGGGGAGACCGCGGCTCTTGTGCGCGGGCATGCCGCCTGGACGCCCTTCCATGATCGTCGTGTAGATGTCTATCGGCTTGCCGCCGTAGACCCACATGTCGTCCGTCAGGTTGGGGCCGACGAGGCCGCTGGCATCGTCCTTGTGGCAGAACGCGCAGCGCAGCGGGTCGGCGGCGTTGTGGAAGATCGCGTCGCCCTTGGCAACGGCCGTCGCTTCTCCGGCCATCTTGAGCAGCGACTCGTTGGTGATGGGGTTCTCGGCCATCTGCTTCTCGAGACGCGCCTGCGCCTCGGCCTGCTCCTTCACGAACGCGGCGCCCGGCAGGTCGCCGGTGCCGATCGTGTGGTAGTGCACCCAGTAGAAGATGGAGAAGATGCAGGCGCCGTAGAAGGTCCAAAGCCACCAGTTCGGCAAGCGATTGTCGAACTCCTGGATGCCGTCGTAGACGTGCGAGCGGGTTGCTTCGGTGCTCATGGGGTCACTCCGATTGGCTGTCGTGTTCCAGCGGCAGGGAAGCCATGTGGTCGTATTCGGGCTTGCGCGCGCGCTGGAGGACGCGCAGAAGCACAGTCAGGAAGATCGCGGCGAAGATGCCCATGGCGAGCATGGGCAGGAACCGCAAGGCGGCCCCCTCGGTCAGGAGGGCGGGCATTTCACTTGCCCTCCGTCTGGGCTGCCTGCGACGGCTCCTGGTTGCGGCCCAGTCGCATCAAGTAGGCGATCAGGGCGACGATCTCGCTGTCGGGATCAACGTTCTCCTTGCCGGCCGCGGCGAGGTTGCCGACGATCTGCGCGGCGTGCGCCTGGTAGTCGTCATCGGCTTCGGCGATCTCGTCTTCGGTGTAGACCGTGCCGAGCTTCTTCAGCACTTTCATCTTGTCGATCACGACGGCGCGGTCGGCCTTGTTGTCGTAGAGCCACGGGTATCCCGGCATGATCGACTGCGCGACGACGTTGCGCGGGTTCTCCATGTGGTCCCAGTGCCACGCTTCGTTGTACTTGAGACCGACGCGGGCGAGGTCCGGACCGGTGCGCTTGCTGCCCCACTGGAAGGGGTGGTCCCACATCGACTCCTCGAGGCGGCTCGGCGCGCCATACCGCAGCTGCTCGTCCCCGAACGGACGGATCATCTGCGAGTGGCACACGTAGCAACCTTCGCGCACGTAGATGTCGCGGCCCGTCAGCTCGAGCGCCGAGTAGGGCTTGACGCACATCTCGCCGGTGGCCGTCATCGGCACCACCCGATCCGTGATCAGGCCGGGCAGCAGCTCATAGACGCCGCCGACGACCACCGCGATCAGGGTCAGCACCGAGAAGACCAGCGGACGCGACTCGACGAGGTCGTGCCACGTGTGACGGCCGGTCCCGACCGACTTCGACAGCATGCCCGCCGCGAAGACGAGGATGCCGAGCAGCAGCACGAAGCCGAGCACGGCGAGGCCGATGCTGGGCATCGCGAACATCGTCGCGGCGATCATGCCGAGCGTGCAGATGACCACCGGCTTGCTGAAGATCAGGCTGGTGCTGGTCGGCTCGTCCGCCGCCGGCGCCGGCCGCGTGACCGCGACTTCGACGTCGACCTGCACGGCGCGACCCGACATGGCCGTGACGACCAGGTTGTAAATCATCATCAACCAACCGACGACGAACATGCCGCCGCCGACGCTGCGGGTCATGTACATGATCTGCTGGCTGTTGAGGATGCCGCTCCAATCGGTGTACTGGAGCGCGCCGTCCGCCGTGGTCGCCCGCCACATGAGGCCCTGGCTGACGCCCGAGACCCACATCGACGCGACGTAGAGCAGGATGCCGAAGATGCCGATCCAGAAGTGGTAGTCGGCGAGCTTGGTGCTGTGCAGCTTGGTGCCGAACAGCCTGGGCACGAGCCAGTAGAACATGCCCGCGGCCATGAAGCCGTTCCATCCGAGCGCACCGCTGTGCACGTGGCCGATGATCCAGTCGGTGTAGTGACCGAGCGCGGACACCGCCTTGATCGAGAGCAGCGGTCCCTCGAAGGTCGACATGCCGTAGAACGTCACGCCGGCGACGAAGAACTTGAGCACCGGATCCTGGCGCACCTTGTGCCAGGCGCCGCGCAGCGTCAGCAGACCGTTGAGCATGCCGCCCCAGGACGGCGCCCACAGCATCAAGCTGAACAGCATGCCGAGCGACTGCGCCCAGTCAGGCAACGCCGTGTTGAGCAAGTGGTGCGGACCGGCCCAGATGTAGATGAACACCAGGGCCCAGAAGTGCACGATCGACAGCCGGTAGCTGAACACCGGCCGTTCTGCCGCCTTCGGCAGGAAGTAGTACATGATGCCGAGGATCGGCGTCGTCAGGAAGAAGGCGACGGCGTTGTGGCCATACCACCACTGTGTCAGCGCGTCCTGCGCACCGGAGAACACGCCGTAGCTCTTCCAGCCCGTCACCGGCAGCGACAGGTTGTTGACGATGTAGAGCACCGCGATCGTCAGGATCGTGGAGATGTAGAACCAGATCGAGACGTAGAGATTGCGCTCGTTGCGGATCGCCAGCGTCCAGAAGAAGTTGATCGCGAACGCGACCCACACCAGCGCGACGGCGATGTCGATCGGCCATTCGAGCTCGGCGTATTCCTTGGACTGCGTGATGCCGAACGGCAGCGTCAATGCGGCGCTCAGGATGATGAGCTGCCATCCCCACAGGTGCACGTTGCCGAGCAGGTCGGACGCCATGCGCACCTTCAGCAGGCGTTGCGTGCTGTAGTAGATGCCCGCGAACATCATGTTGCCGACCAACGCGAAGATGACCGCGTTGGTGTGCAGCGGGCGCAGGCGGCTGAAGGTCAGGAACGGCAGGTCGAAGTTGAGCGCCGGGAAGCTGAGCTGCAGGGCGATCACGAGACCGACCAGGAGCCCGATCGCACCCCAGGCGACACTGGCCCAGACGAAACCTCGCACGACCTTGTCGTTGTACGACACGCGGCAGGTCCCGGTGACGGTGGCTGAATGCATGACGTCTTACCTGTGACTTTGAGAGGGAGAAGGAGCGGGAGAGGATTCGGAAGCTGGATGGCTCGCTGGACGTTCCTCGACGTCGTCCTCGAGCGGCAGAAGACAGAGGCGATCGCTCTCGACGCAGTCGCCCTGGCGGGCCGACCACACGAAGAGCACGATGGAGCCGACGACGAGCGCCAGGCTGCAGAGAAGCAGGACCGGGACGATGTTCACGCAACCCTCCGGGCCCGGGCGAACCGCACGCTGGTGTGCAGCACCAAGGCGATCGAACTCAGCGGCATCAACACCGCGCACAACACCGGCGTCATGGCGGCAGCGAAGCACAGTACGAGCGTCGTGCTGTTGTAAGCCAGCGCCAGGGTCAGATTGGTGCGCACGACCGCGGCGTGCAGTCCGGCCACATCGAACAGCGACTGCACGGCACCGGCCTGGGCGCCGCGGAAGCAGAAGTCGGAGCGCGCCGGAAGCACCGGGCGGTCCATCGCCGGAGTGCCGGCGCAGAACGCGGCCTGGAACGCCGGTGCGTCGTTGATGCCGTCGCCGATCATCATCGCGTCGTGCCGGTCGATCGCGCCGATCGCAGCGGCCTTGTCCGCCGGCGACATGCCACCGTGTGCCTGCGCCGGATCGATGCAGAGGCGTCTTGCCGCCTCACGGACCCGGTCGGGGCGGTCGCCAGACAGCAGGTGCACCTCGAGCCCACGCGCCTGCAGCGCCGCGACCTCGTCGGCGACCCCGGCGCGGAAGTCCTCTTCGAGCGTGAACGTGACCACGGCCTCGCCGTCGCGAGCGAACACACATTCGCGGCCCGCGGGCTCGCTGCCGCCGCGCCCGGCGGCGACGCCGAGGCCGCAGAAACTGCGGCTGCCGAGGCGCCAGGAGTGCCCCGCGAACACACACTCCAACCCCTTGCCAGGCACCTCCATCACCGCGAGGGAGGCGTCGAAGGGCCGTTCGTCGAGGCTCTGCAGCACGGCCTGGCTGACCGGGTGGTTGCTCGACGCGGCCATCGTCGCCAGCACTGGCAACGCCGCCGCCGGCACGTTGCCGTCCGCCGCGGCCCGCAGCCCGCCGAAGGTGACCGTGCCAGTCTTGTCGAACACGACCTTGCGCACGTGCAGCACCTTGTCGAGCAGGCTGCGCGTGCGCACGAAGACACCGCGGCGGCGCAACATGGCGAGCGCCAGGTGGAAGGCCAGCGGCGTCGCGATGCCCATCGCACACGGGCAGGTGATCACCAGGATCGACACCGCCACCGGCAGCGAACGGCTGGCATCGAAGAACGCCCAGCCGAGCGCCCCGAGCGCAGCCGCCAGCAGCACGCCGAGCGCGTAGTTGCTGCCCAGCAGCGACCAGAAGCGCACCCGGCCGTGCGTGTTCTCGCGATCGATGGGATCCTGGGTGAGCAACTGGGAGAGCCCAGACCCGGCGTAGTCGGCGACGACCTCGGCGCGCACGGCGCGGCGCCCAGCCTGGAACGCACCCGCAGGCACTTCCTCGCCGACGGCGAACGACCGCGGCTCGCTCTCGCCGTTGATCCAGTCGAGCGAGAACGACGCCTCCACCTCGCTGGGGCGGGCACGCACTGGCACCAGGTCCCCGGGCGCCAAGAGCAACTGGTCGCCGGGTTGCAGCGCTTGCACCGGCACGAGTTCGACCCGATCGCCGACGATTCGCCGCGCCCGCAGGTGCTCGGCGCCGTCGTCCGCCAGCACGAGGTCGCGACTCTGCGCCAGGGTGCGCTGCTGCAGGAAGCGCCCGCCAAGCATGAAGGCGACGAAGATGGCGACGGTATCGAAGTAGGTCGCACCGCCCGTGAGCTGCCCGTAGACCGAGCCCGCCCAGGCCATCAGGATGCCGAGGGAGATCGGCAGGTCCATGTGCACGACGCCGACGCGCAGGCCAGCGAGCGCAGCCTTGAAGAACACCGGCCCACCGAGCACCACGCTGGCGGTGCCGAGCCCGAGCAGCACCCAGCCGAACAGCGCCCGCAAGCCGGCGTCGGCGACGGCCGTGTCGAGCCCGAAGTAGAGGCTGACGGCCAGGATCATCGCGTTCATCGCGATCGCCGAGGCGATGCCGAGGCGCACTAGCAGGGACGAGTCGCGCGACAACGTGCGGCTCGGCGGCGCCATCGGGTAGCCGAGCCTGCCGGCGCGCTGCACGAACGCTTCCGCCGCACCACTGCCGAGATCGTAGGTCAGGGTCGCCTGACCGAGCGACGGTGCGATCCGCAGGTCGCGGCCGCCTGGGATGCGCTTCCACAGCGTCTGCAGCAACCAGACGCAGGCGGCGCAACGCAGCCCCTGCACATCGAGCACAAGGCGCGTCACGGACCCGGTCGAGTGCCGCGCCTCGAGTTCGGGCAGCCATTCGATCGGGGGCGCCTTGGGCACGGCACCTACGGCCCCGGAAGCGCGGCCACCCAGATCGTAGAACCGCGTCAGCCCCTCTTCCTGCAAGAGCGCGTGCACCGCCTCGCAACCAGCGCAGCAATACTGCGAGCTACGCCTTTCGTGCGGCACAACGAGGCCACAGTGCGTACACAGCCGATCAGCCATCGCGTTCGTCGCCGTGTCCCGCGCCGAATGGCGCGGACGCGGCGGGCATTCCGTCGCAGAGACAACCGATCGGAGCCTCACGTGAGCCGAATGTCACCCTGGTTCGAGAGTTTCGTCTTCGGCGCCGCCAAACCGGTGCACCACGCGCACAAGGGGCGAGCCGCATGCCTTGGCCGTCCAGGAGGGACCAAGAGGCCATTCTCGTACCACCTCGATCGGATGATCTCGCATGGGGCAGTCGGCGTAGTTCTGGGGGCTTTCGTTTCCGCACCTGGCAGGCCCGGGACGCGGAGAGCCGAAGGACCGCGCCCGCTCGGCCCGCAGGCGATGCGGCTGCGCCGACGCAGGCAGGCGCCCCCCACTTTGCTCCACGCTCGTTGCAGATCTTGCGACGAGCCGCCATCTTCCTGGCAGCCGGCACCCTGAGCGGGCGCGGCATCGTGAGTCTCCCCGGAGGCGGCTGTTGCCACTGACCCTGCGCGTCCTCAGCTGGAACATCCACAAGTGCGTCGGCGGCCTTGATCGCCGCTACGACCCGGCACGCACGGCAGCCACGATCGCCGCGTGTTCCCCGGACGTCGTGTTGCTGCAGGAGGTCGCCCAGAACGGCCGCTGGTACTCACACCACCGACAGGTCGACGTGCTTGGCGACGCACTGGCGATGCCGCACCGCAGCTACTTCGTCAACGTGCGCTTCGGGCCCCGCCGCGGCGAGTACGGCAACGCCGTGCTCAGCCACTACCCGATCACCGACACCGAGAACATCGACCTGACCATCGCTGGCAAGAAGGCGCGCAGCGTGCTGCATGCGCAACTGCGCCTGCCGACCAGCACGGGGCATTCCCGCACGATGCACGTGTTCAACCTGCATCTCGGCCTCGGGGAACGCGAACGCCGCGAGCAACTTCGCCGCCTGCTCGTCGCCGACCGCTTCACGGCCATCCACGCCGCGACCCCGCTGGTCGTCGCCGGCGACTTCAACGACGTCTACGGTTCGCTTGGCAAACGCATGCTCGTTCCGGTCGGGTTGCGCGGCCCCGCGCGCTCGCCGCGCACCTTCCCGGCGTGGGCGCCAGTGCGGGCGCTCGATTCCGTGTTCGTGCGCGGCGACCTCGAGTTGCTGACCCTCGAACGCCCCCGCACTCGTGGCGTGCGGTCCGCCTCGGACCACCTGCCGCTGCTTGGCACGCTGCGCCTGCCGCCCGCCGGCTCGGCAAGCAGCGTTAGGGGTTGAAGGCACTTGCGCCAACTACAGGCAAGTTCGGCGGGAGCGTACGCGCCACCAAAGCACGGTTGACCGCAAACATCCCTGCGGCGGTTTATGCCTCTCCCCCCTTCTCAGTCCGTAGGCGAGAGGGTTCTTTCCCGGGGCGTTCACCGCCTAGGGGCGGCACGCCGGGGACCATTCCCCGACCTCAACTCCAATCCATGCTCATGAACAAGCTCGCCTCCATGCTCGCAGCGGCCATGTTGTCGCCGCTCGCGATCGCCCAGTGCACCATCCTCGGAACCGGCACGCAGATCCTGCCGGTTCCCTTCGACAGTTGGACCGCCATCCAGCCCATTGGCTTCACCTTCAGCTTTGCCGGCACGACCTACACGGACCTCTACATCAGCGATCACGGCCTCATCTCGCTGAGCAATGCCGGTGTGCCAGCGGCCCCGGCCAGTGGCGGCTTCTTGTGGAGCCCGTCGACGGCGAGCCTCGTCGCTGCTGGCGCGCCAATCATCGCTCCCTATTGGAGCGATCACACGACCGGCGGCGGCTCGATCTGGATCGACAACACCAGCGGCACATCGTGCACGGTGACGTGGGTCGACGCGCAGACGTACCTGAACCAGCAGCCGCCGTTCTCGACGAGCGTGACGCTGTTCCCCAGCGGCCGCATCGAGATGCGCCTCGACAGCCGAGTCAACAACTCGGGCTCGACCTTCGGCGCCCTCAACGCCATCGTCGGCCTCTCGCCGAACGGCGCTGTCCTGCCCGCTGCCAGCGACCTCAGCGCCGGCGTCAACACGGCCGGCAACGAGACCTTCTTCGAGGAGTTCATCACCACGGGCGCGGCGACGCCGAACCCGCTGTTCGACCTCGCCGACCGCATGATCGTCTGCACGCCCACCTTCCCGGGCTGGACCGTCACGACGGAGTTGCTGCCGACGATCATCCCGGCCGGCACGCAGATCACGCCGACCCCGGTGGACGCCTTCACGGCGCTGCAGCCGATCGGCTTCGCGTTCCCCTTCAACGGCGCGACCTACTCGGACCTGTACATCTCGGACCACGGCATCGTGGCGCTGAGCAACGGCGGCGTGCCGGCTTCGCCGGGCAACGGCTCGTTCACCTACACGGTGACCTCGGCCAGCCTCGCCGTCGGTGGCCCGAAGATCGCCGCCTACTGGTCGGATGCCAACTGCAACGCGAACAACACGGCAGCCGGCATCTTCATCGACAACACGAGCGGCAACCACTGCACGGTGACGTGGTGGAACTCGGAGACCTACTTCAACCAACGTCCGCCGTTCACGGTGCAGATGACCCTGTTCAGTGACGGCCGCGTGACCGTCAGCCTGGAGAACCGCGTCACCAACAACGGCTCGAGCTTCGACCTCGACGCCGTCATCGGCATGGGCAACGGCGCGGCCACCCCGCTGCCGGCAGCCAGCGACCTCAGCGCCGGGCTCGTCACCAACAACCCGACGGTCTTCGAGCAGTGGACCACGTCGGCCACGGGTACCCCGAACCCGCTGTTCGACGTCGGCGGCCGCACGCTGACCTTCTTCCCCGCCAACCCGGGCTGGGTGGTCACCAACGACCCGCTGCGCTGCGCGGCGAAGCAAACCTACGGCGTCGGCTGCAACGGCCTCGCGCTCGACAGCAACAAGCCGATCTTCGGCACCACCTGGAACCTGACCACGACGGGCATCGATCCGATCTCGCCGATCGCGATCACGTTCTTCGGCCCGTCGTTCGTGCCCGGTGTGCCGCTGCCCGCCATCGGCATCAACGCCCCTGGCTGCAACATCTACCTCGGCGCGGTCTTCGTCAACTTGGCCGCATCGAACATCGGCGGCACCTCGGTGCTGCCGATCGCGATCCCGCTGAACGTCACGCTGCAGGGCGCGTCGCTGTCGGCTCAGTCGCTGTGCTTGACCCTGCTGAACCCGGCCACGATGTCGACCTCGAACGGCGTCGAGGGCACGATCGGCTTCTGAACGAGGCGCGCAAAGCGCGACTCGTTCAGGACCTCCCGCTGCTCGCGCACGCGCCAATCGGCGCGTCGCGCAGCAGAGGAAGCCGGTTCTGAGCTTGGTAGCCCGCCGTTGGCGGGCTTCGTCGGTAAAGAACGGTGCACGGCCGGCCCTGGGTGCGGAAGATCCCGGGGCTGGCGTGCGGACAAAGACCGCACAAGCTCTGGTGCCTGGTGCCCGACTCTGAGCATGGTCTGCAGGGACTTGCGGCCTCGTCACTGGTGACGCCGAGCGATCGGCGATCCCGTTTGGAAGAGTGCTCATCACCGCCCCTGCTCCGCGACGCCAGCATCCTTCCTGGAGGTGCTACATGTCGTTGCGATCGAGGCGTCGGAAGCAGAAGTCTGCTGCGATGGAGCGGATCAACGTGGATGCGGCCGGGATCGACATCGGGTCCACGAGCCACTTCGTTGCGGTTCCCGAGGATCGAGA
>JADZDL010000242.1 GCA_020851075.1 Planctomycetota bacterium
CGATCTATCCGCCGACCGCCGCACGTTCCTGGCCCAGTGCAGTGCTGGTGCCGCGTCGTTGGCATTCTGGCCGCAGGGGGACCATTCGCCGCAGCGGCCGCATTTTGCCGCGCGCGCGCGACGCGTGCTCTACCTGCACATGTCGGGTGGGCCTTCGCAGCACGATCTGTTTGACCACAGGCCGGCACTGGCGCGATGGCATGGCGAGGAATTGCCGGAGTCGGTGCGGCAGGGGCAGCGCATCACGACGATGACATCGGGGCAGAAGCAGCTGCGCATCGCCAATCCGCGCTGGAGGTTTGCGCAGCGCGGCAGCAGCGGGGCCTGGATCAGCGATCTGTTGCCGCACACGGCGCAGGTTGTCGACGAGCTGGCGATCGTGCGTTCGATGCAGACCGACGCGATCAACCACGAGCCGGCGATCAACCTACTGCAAACGGGCGCAGAACTGCCCGGACGCCCGAGTTTCGGGGCGTGGTTGGGCTGGGCGATGGCCGCCGAAGCGCGCGATCTGCCCGCCTTCGTCGTGCTGCATTCGCAGTGGTCGGGGCCCAAAGTCGATCAGCCGTTGTACCACCGTCTGTGGGGCGCGGGCTTTCTGCCAGCGGAGCACCAAGGCGTGTTGCTGCGCAGCCAAGGGGACCCGGTCCTGTTCCTGCAGGATGGTGGCGGGGTGACGCGGGCGGTGCGTGCGCAGCAGCTTGCGACGATGGCGGAGTTGAATGCGGTCGCGAGCGAGCGCTTTCGTGACCCTGGCATCGCGGCGCGGCAGCAGCAGGCGGAGCTCGCGTTCCGCATGCAGGCGGCGGTGCCTCAGCTGGTCGATCTCGGCACGGAGTCGGCGGAGGTCATGGCGCTGTACGGCCCGGCGGCGCAGACGCGCGGCACCTTTGCCAACAATGCGCTGCTCGCGCGGCGCTTGCTTGAGCGCGGCGTTCGCTGCGTGCAGATCTACCATCGCGGTTGGGATCAGCACCGCGACCTCGAACTCGATCTGCCGAAGCAGTGTGGTGACATCGATCAGCCGATCGCGGCGTTGCTCATCGATCTGCGGCGGCGCGGGCTGCTAGAGGACACCTTGGTCGTCTGGACCAGTGAGTTCGGGCGAACGGTGTATGCGCAAGGCGACCTCGATGGCACCAGCTATGGCCGCGATCATCATCCGCGCTGTTTTGTCACCTGGCTCGCGGGTGGTGGCGTGCGTGCGGGCCGGCAGCACGGCGAGACCGATGAACTCGGCTACAACGTCGTGCGCGATCCCGTTCATGTGCATGACCTGAATGCGACGATGCTGCACTTGCTCGGCTTCGACCACGAGAAGCTCACGTTTCCCTACCAAGGTCGCGACTTCCGGCTCACGGATGTGCACGGGCGCGTGGTGCGCGAACTGCTCGCGTAGGCAATGCCGGGATGCTGCGGATCGGCGCCTAAGTTTCGTCGGCGATCTTTGCCGTGTAGCCCTCGGCCGTGATGGCGGCGATGAGCAGTTCGGGCGGTGTGCCATCCTCAACGACGGTCGCGGTGCCCTTCTCGAGGTCGAGTTCGACCAATTGTACGCCGGGCACGGCCGTGAGGGCGTTCTGCACAGACTTGACGCAGTGACCGCAGGTCATGCCGCCAACCGAGATCTTGGTTCGAGTGACCATGGATGTTGCCGAGTTTGGGGACTACAGCCGTTCTGTAAGCCTTGGTAATAGGCCCTGTCCACGGGGCACAATGCGTGTTCTCCCGACTTCTGATGCCCCCGCGATGATTCACCGAACCCTTGACGTGACCGGCATGACGTGTGCCGCATGCGCACGGCGCATCGAGCGTGCGCTCAAGAAGGTAGAGGGGGTCGTGGCTGCGGAGGTGAACTTCGCCACGCAGCAGGCTCGGGTCGAGTTCGATGCGACGAAGGTCAAGCCCACTCAGCTCGATGCTGCGGTGGTCGATGCCGGGTATGGACTGGTTGCTGCCGATGCGTCCTCTGGCGGACGCACCGAGGCGGAGCAGCAAGAACGGAGCGAACTGATTCGCGACCTGCGCATTGCCGCGATTGTGACGGTGCCGTTGTTGGTGCTGGCAATGTCCCACGGCGCGATTCCGGGCGCGGACGGTGTGGTTGGCAAGTGGGTGCAAGCGGGGCTAGGCACGGTGGTGTTGTTTGGTCCCGGACGGCGTTTCCTCAGCAAAGGGCTGCAGGCGGCGCGACAGCGCAGCACGGACATGAACACGCTCGTCGCGCTTGGTGCACTGGCGGCGTGGAGCTACTCGGTGGTGTCGCTTCTCTTCATGCACGCGAGCCACGCGCACGTCTACTTCGAGGCGGCGGCGGCGATCGTGACGTTTGTGCTGTTTGGTAAGTACCTCGAATCGCGGGCGCGCTGGCAACTCGGCGATGCGATTCGAGGACTGCATGCACTGGTGCCGGCGACCGCGCGCCGGCGGAATGAGGCTGGGGGCGAAGATGTCGTGCCGGTGGCCGCCTTGCGGATTGGCGACGAGGTGGTTGTTCGTCCAGGCGAACGCATCGTCGGCGATGGGCGCATCGTGCGAGGGGAATCGGCGATCGACGAATCGATGCTGACCGGCGAGAGCCTTGCCGTGGACAAGGGCGTTGGGGACCGGGTCTTCGGCGGCACCCAGAACACCAACGGCATGCTCGTCGTGCGCATCGATCGAACGGGCGCGGATACGGCGCTGGCCCGCATTGCGGCAGCCGTGGCCGAAGCGCAGGGTTCGCGTGCACCGATCGCGGCGCTGGCGGATCGCGTGAGTGCGGTGTTCGTGCCGGTCGTGCTGGCGATCGCTGCGATCACGTTTGCCGTGTGGTGGGCGATCGTGCCGACCGCGGATGGCCTCGCGAATGCGCTCTTGCACATGGTGGCCGTACTCGTCATCGCGTGCCCATGTGCACTCGGCTTGGCAACTCCGGCGGCAGTTGCCGTTGGTGCCGGGCGCGGGGCGCGCCTCGGCGTGCTGTTTCGCGGTGGTGCAGCGCTCGAGGCTGCCAGCCACATTGACACCGTGTTTGTCGACAAGACGGGCACGCTGACCTCGGGCAAACCGCAGTTGGTGGCGATCGAGCCACAGACGGGGGTCACGGAGAACGACTTGCTGCAGTTTGCCGCTGCCATCGAATTGGGCAGCGAGCATCCCGTCGCGCATGCAGTGGTCACGGCGGCGCGCGAACGCGGTTTGCCCGAGTTGTCGACCACCGGGTTTGTCGCGACGCCCGCCATGGGCGTGCAGGCGAGGATCGACGGCCAGTTGGCGCGAGTCGGCAAAGTTGCGTGGCTGCGCGCGTCAGGCGTCGCCGTTGGGGATGCCGAGCAAGTGGCGGAGACGATGGCGCAGCGCGGGCAGACGCCGATGTTCGTGAGCCGCGGCGAACGACTGCTCGGAGCACTCGGGGTGGCCGACAAGTTGCTGCCCGAGTCGAAGGCCGCTGTCGCTGAACTGCGCGCGCGTGGCCTCCGGGTCGTGATGCTGACCGGCGATCGAGCCGAGGTGGCGCGAACGATCGCGCGCGAGCTTGGCATCGAAGACGTCGAGGCCGGTCTGCTGCCCGCAGACAAAGCCCGTCTGGTTGCGCTGGCGAAGTCTGCTGGCCGCCGCGTGGTCATGGTCGGGGATGGCGTCAACGATGCGCCGGCGCTGGCGGCCGCGGATGTTGGTATGGCGGTGGCCACGGGCGCCGACATCGCCACTGCGGCGGCCGATGTCGCGCTGATGCGCGGGGGGATCACGGCCGTGCCGCTCGCGCTCGCGCTGGCACGTGCCACGATGGCGACGATCCGCCGCAACTTACTGTGGGCGTCGATCTACAACCTGCTCGGCATTCCGGTGGCCGCCGGCGTGTTCTACGCGTGGACGGGATGGTCGCTGTCGCCGATGTTTGCGAGTGCGGCGATGTCACTTTCGAGCGTCTCGGTGCTCGCGAGTTCCTTGTGGCTGCAGCGATTTGGTCGGGGTCACTGATGCGAATTCGACCGCAAGGTCCGGAGTGTTTGGGGCGGCAAAGCGGCCTAGGGTGCTGGGCATGAAGACCGCATCCCTCGGTACGAGTCGAAGCCAGCGGGCCCACGCCACGATGCGAGATCCACGTTGGAACGCGGTGCGAACGCGCAGCGTCGCTGCCGAGGGCACGTTCGTGTTTGCGGTGCGAACCACTGGCGTGTTCTGCAGGCCATCCTGCCCGGCGCGTCAGCCGCGGCCCGAAAACGTCGAGTTCTATGCCAACCCAGGGCTCGCGGTGCGCGCCGGCTATCGCGCCTGCAAGCGGTGTACTCCCGATCGCGAAGCGCCGTCGCAAAGGCAGGCACAGTTGGTGGCGAAGTTGTGCCGCCGCATCGAGCGCGCCGAACGTGCGCCTACCTTGCGCGATTTGGGCGAGGCCGCGGGGCTTAGTCCGTTCCATCTGCAGCGCCTGTTTCGAGCCGTGACGGGGGTCACACCGCGAGCGTTTGCCGCGGCGCACCGCGCCGAGCGTTCGCGGCGCGAACTCGGACGGGGAGCTTCGGTGACCAAGGCCATCTATGCGGCGGGCTATTCGTCGGCCGGTCAGTTCTATGCGGAGGCGGACGCGCGGTTGGGCATGCGTCCGAAGCGCTATCGCGCGCGCGGGGCTGGTGAAGTGATCCGGTTTGCTGTTGGTGAATCTTCGCTCGGTGTCGTCCTCGTGGCCGCGACGGATCGCGGGCTGTGCGCCGTTCTCCTCGGGGATTCCGCGCAATCGCTCGAACGGGACCTCCGGCGGCAGTTTGCACGCGCCCAGTGTGAGCCGGCCGCACGCGCCTATGCGAAGACGGTGGCTGCCGTGGTTGCGCGCATCGAAGAACCGGCGGCGAGCTTGGACCTGCCCGTCGACATTCGCGGAACGGCGTTCCAGCAGCGCGTCTGGCAGGCTTTGCAGGACATTCCTGCCGGCCAGACCATCAGCTACGCGGAACTCGCGCGTCGCGTCGGTTCGGCGAACGGCTCGCGAGCGGTGGCGCGGGCTTGTGCCAGCAATGCGCTGGCCGTGGTCGTGCCGTGCCATCGTGTGGTGCGCGCGAATGGCGATCTCGCCGGCTATCGTTGGGGCATAGAGCGCAAGCAGCAGCTGCTCGACCGTGAGTCCCAGAAGCCATCGTGAGCCAGCAATCGTCGTTTGCATTCATGGCAGAACCGCCGCGCGAAGAGCTCGCGCCCGGTGCAGTGTTGCTGCGCCGCGCTGCATTGCCGGTCGCCGCGGAGCTGCTGCAGTGCATCGACGAAGTTGTGTTGCAGGCGCCGTTTCGTCACATGCACACGCCAGGGGGCCATCGAATGTCCGTGGCGATGACGAACTGCGGCGCGTGCGGCTGGATCACGGATGCGAGTGGTTATCGCTACTCCGAGGTGGACCCTGAGACTGGCGAGCCGTGGCCATCGTTGCCGGCGGCTTTCCTCACCGTGGCGACGTCAGCTGCATCGACCGCGGGGTTTGCGGGGTTTCAACCCGATGCGTGCCTCGTCAACTGTTACGTGCCCGGGGCGCGTATGACCCTGCATCAAGACCGCAACGAAGCCGACTTCGAGCAGCCGATCGTGTCGATTTCGTTGGGGCTGCTCGCGGACTTCCAGTTTGGCGGCCTGTTGCGCAGCGACCCCGTACGGCGGGTTCGCCTTGGGCACGGGGATGTCGTCGTCTGGGGTGGCCCGGCGCGCTTGCGGTTTCACGGTGTTCTACCGCTGAAGGATGGCAAACACGCGGCGACGGGGTGCGTTCGCTACAACCTCACGCTGCGGACCGCGCGTTAGTCGCGTTCGGCGAGAGCTGCAGCCGTAGCGCGGATCTGGGCCGCGTGCCGCGCCTCGTGGTAACCAAGGAACGCGATCCACTGGCTGAAGTCGAGTTCGCCAAACGCCGGGTGGGGGGCGCGAATGGTGGACGTGTCGAGGCCATCCGCGGCCAGCACGAGTTCGCGCACGCTGCGAGTTGCCCGGTCGAGCGCCAGCCACGCCTCGGTGGCATCCAGTCCTTGCGGGTGAATGGCCTCGCGCGCGAAGACCTTGCGTTCGCGATCGAGAATGGCCGTGGGGTCCATGCGCGGCAGCAGCGGCGTCATGTCGGCAAGCGGAGGCAGGGAGTCATCCGCGAGCGCCTTGCGCAGGCCAGCGTTGAGCAGCGAGGCGATGCGCTGCTCCGCGAGGGCGAGGTGTTCGATGATGCCCACGATGGACCAGCGCTCGCTGCCGGGACTCGCCGCGCGCAAAGCGGCCGGGGTTGCTTCGAAGGCACAGCGCAGGATGCCGCGCTGTGCCGCGAGGTGCGAAAGGAGTTCCGTGGTGCGAGGATGCATGCAGTGTGCAGGCTGGTCCAAGATCCCGCACAAAGCAAGTCACGAGCGGAGCGGGTGTTGCTAATCGTCTGCGAACACTGCGAGTAGCGAGTCCGCGTCGAGAATCCGTTCGGTCCATCGATCGAGGGCCTCGAGATCGGCAGTGGCGATGCGTTGCGCAAGCTCGGGCGATGGTGGGCCGAAACGCTTGGTCAGCAGGCGGCAGAGGGTGTCCCGGCTGTGGGCCAAACGGCCGCGAGCCTCACCACGAACCTCACCTTCCAATCGCAGTCGTTCTGCAGTGCTCATGATCGTCTCCTCGGGGCGTTCCAGGATTCTCTCGAACATCTCATGCAGTGCCAACGCAGTCACCTCGGTGACGGATAGCACATACCATCCCACGGTTGCGATTGCGCCGCAACCCGGGGGGCCCTGCTCGTCGCGGTCAACGGCGCGAAGCACTGCGGCCCATCGTTGAAGGGACGCGAGGGCGTCCGCGGGCGAGCATTTCTGCGGGAAATCCCGGGTTTCTGGCCGCGGATGGCGCTGGCAGTTGGTTCGGGGGACTCGGCGCGGCAAGATCTTCGCCCCCATGAGTGAGGCTCCACGTGTCCTGGTCGAACGCCGCGGCGATGCGGTGCTCGTCACCCTCAATGCCCCCGAGCGGCGCAACGCGATCGATCAGCAGATGGTCGATGGCCTGCACCGCGTGCTCGACGATTTGTGGCACGACGAGACCGTGGCCGCTTTGGTGATCACCGGGGCCGGCGACAAGGCGTTTGCAGCGGGCGCGGATATTGCGCAGCTGCGCGAGCGCACTTCGCGCGATGCGTTGAAGGCGATCAACAGCGGCATCTTCAACCGCATCGAGGAGTTCCCCGCGCCGGTGATCGCGGCGATCAAGGGGTTTGCCCTCGGCGGTGGCTGCGAACTGGCGATTGCCTGCGATCTGCGCGTGCTCGGCGACTCCGCGAAGCTTGGCCAACCCGAAGTCAAACTCGGCATCATCCCGGCGGCCGGTGGCACCTATCGTCTGCCGCGCCTGGTCGGGCTCGGCATCGCGCGCGAACTCGTCTATACGGGCCGTATGGTGGATGCGGCCGAAGCGCTGCGTATCGGTCTCGCCAATGCCGTGGTGCCGGACGCCGAAGTGGTTGATCGCGCTTTGACGATGGCCAACGAGATTGCGCAGAATGGCCGTCTTGCGGTCCGCGGCGCGAAGCGTGCGATGAATGCGCTATCGCGCCCCGGGCATGAGACCGCGATCGCTTTCGAGAGTTCGGTGCAGGCCGTGTTGTTCGACAGTGACGACAAGAAGGCGCGCATGGACGCATTCCTGCAGAAGCAGAAGAAGAGCTGAAACGAGGCCTCCAATGACCAATCCCCAGTTTGCGACGGTTGCAGTTCTCGGTGCGGGCACCATGGGTGCCGGCATCGCCCAGGTTTGTGCACAGGCCGGCTCGCGCGTGGTGTTGCAGGACATCACCGAGGAGTTCACGAAGAAGGGCCTGTCGCGCATCCAGGACTTCCTGCAGAAGGGCGTTGAGAAGGGCAAGGTCACCGAAGCGCGACGCAACGAAGTGTTGGCGCTCGTCAGCACGACCGTCGATCGCGCCGCGGCGAGTCGAGCGGCGGATCTCGTGATCGAGGCCGTGCCCGAAAAACTCGAACTCAAGAACGGGCTGTTCCGCGAGCTCGCAGGGGTCGTGCGGCCCGATTGTGTGCTGGCGAGCAATACGTCGTCGCTGTCGCTCGCGAAGGTGTTTGCTGGCGTCAGCAAGCCGGAGCGGTGCATCGGCATGCACTTCTTCAATCCGGTGCCGTTGATGGCGCTGCTCGAACTCGTGCGCACGGACTCGACTTCGGCGGCAACGATCGATGCGGTGACCGCCTACAGCAAGCAGCTCGGCAAAGAGCCGATCGTCGTAAAGGACAGTCCGGGGTTTGCGAGTTCGCGCCTCGGCGTCTGCCTCGGTCTCGAAGCGATCCGCATGGTCGAAGCTGGAGTCGCGTCGGCCGAGGACATCGACAAGGCGATGGTGCTCGGCTACGGCCACCCGATGGGCCCGTTGAAGCTCACGGATGTCGTTGGCCTCGACGTGCGCCTCGCGATTGCCGACTACCTGACCAAGGAACTCGATCACCCAGGCTTCAAGGCACCCGAATTGATGCGCAGGATGGTGGCCGAGGGCAAACTCGGCAAGAAGTCGGGGCAGGGCTTCTACCGCTGGTAGAGGCTGCGCGCAGGCTACTTCACCTGCACCGAAGCGAGTGAGTTCCCGATCGCTGCGCGCACCGTTGCATAGTCGCCCTGTGGCGTGCGGAACAACACATTGTACATCGTGTTGCCATTCGCCACGAACAGGTCGTTGCAAACGATCGGCCCATCGGCGTCCTGGTAGATGCAGACGAAGCGAAGCGCGCGCAGATTGCCGACGCGGCGCCATTCGGTCTGCAACACGCTCACCTCGCCCCACAACTGCGTGCGGTCCTGTTCGTAGCCGGCAAACAGCCGATCGAGATCGCAGCCGTTCGCGAAGGTCTGTCCGAGCAGGTCGCAACGCGCCGAGCCATCCTGGCTCAGATACATCGCCAGGGCCCCTTGCGCGTCGGTCTGCGCTTCCCAATCGGCCGGCAGGCGCAGACCCAGATGGTGGTCGGCGTGCCATGACATTGCGCCGAGCACACCGCCCGGCATGCCGAGCGACGTGCGCAGAGTGGCCGCGGTCTGCTCCAGTGCACTTTGCGAGGCCGCTAGTTGCCCGTCGGGGATCAGAAAGCTCACCACCAGTCCGTGGTCTTTGCCGGGCACGTAGTAGTCGAGCACTTCGAAGAACAGATCCGCGGCGGGGCCTCGTTTGCGACCTACCAGGAACTGGC
>JADZDL010000243.1 GCA_020851075.1 Planctomycetota bacterium
CAGGAGGAGGCATTGTCGCTGGTCGGCCTCGGTCGCCTCGACGACGCGATCAGCCGGTTGGAGGCGTCTGTGAAGGTGCACCCGAAGGACCGCGACACGCCGAAGGTGTTGTCCAACCTGCTCATCGGCCGCGCCTACGCGCGACTCAGCGAACCTGGCATCAGCCACGCGGAGATCCTGAAGATCGTCGAGCGCGCGCTCGCGTACAACCCCGAGGAGCCGCGCGCGCATCTCGTGCTCGGGCGCGTTCTGCGCGAGCAACGGCGCTTTGCCGAGGCCGTCGCCGAGCTCGAACTTGCGCATCGGCTGATGCCCGAGTTTGACGATGCGCGGCAGCAGCTGGCCGAAGCGCTGAGCCAGCTTGGTTTCGATTACTTGCTGACCAAGCAGGACGAAGCCGCCGCCGATGCGTGGTTGCGCTGCCTCGCCGTGGCGCCCAAGGACCTGGAGACAGAGGGTCTGCGCATGCAGTTGCGCCGCATCTGGCGCCAGCACAAAGAGCGTGGCATCGAACGCAAGAAGAACGGCGACCTGCCCGGCGCGATTGCGGACTTCCGGCGCTGCCTGCAGATCGATCCGGAGCAACATTGGGCCGCGTGGCTGCTGGCGACGGCGTTGCACGAGCAGCCCGATGCCAACCGCGACGAGATCGTCGCCTTGTGCCGCCAGGCGCTCGCGGGCCAGCAGAAGAGTGGCCTCGACCGCAGTACGCAGGTCTACCTGCTGGCGCTCACGTTGGCGAAGGGCGGCTCGCACAGCGAAGTACGCACGCTCGTCGAAGGGTATCTGGAGAAGCCCGACGACGATGCGAAGCCGCAGGTTCTCGAAGCGCTGCGGGCGATGGTCACCAAGTAGTCGCAACCTGCGAGGTGCAGCATTGCACCGGGCGGGTGGAGTCGTTACGTTCGCCCGGACTGGCGCTTGGTCGGCGTCGGTGCGGCTTTGGTCGGCCGCATGGTCAGTTCCGTCGATTCCAATCGTCGGGAATCCGCTTTCTGTCTGCCTGCACTGTCGTCTCGGTGCACGGGGGTGTTTCGTGGCTCGCAAGGTAAGCGACATGGTGTTGCTGCTCGGTTCGCGCGGTCGTGCGCGCGCGCGCAGCAGGTCCGGTTTTTCGCAGGCGCTGCATCGCGTTTCCCAGCTCGTATTCGGGCGTTCGGCGAAGCGCGAACGGCCCTCGCAGGGCACCTGGATCCTGCCGGTGATCGCGCTGCTGTGCTTTGCCGGCGGCTACCTGGTCGGCGGCCATTTTGCCGGTCCCAAGGAGCCTTCGACGAAGGTCGACTTGCGCACGGCCGGCGTCGTTGGCGAGTTGGATACCGAGCCGATGTCGCAGGACTGCCTGCTCGTTGCGTCCTACTACGGGCTTGAGGCCGAGTTCGCCAAGGAGCACGCCCGAAAGCTCATCAACTACCTGGCTAGCAAGGGTTTCCAGAAGGCGCGGGCGCGTGAGTTCACGACCAGCCGCGGCGCGTTCTGGGCCGTGGTCGTCTACTGCCTCGGCGAACGTGACCAGAAGGCCACGGCGGCGTTGCTGCAGGCCCTGCCCCAGGATGTGCCCGACGCCTACCTGACCAAACTGCGCGAGGCCAAGACAGATGGCGGAAAAGTCTGGCCATTCCCCGTTGACGTCTAGTAGAGTGCTTGCCCCTTTTCCGACACACGTTCCGACAGACCTTGTGCCCGACGGTTGGGCTAGCACGTCATGACGATCCACAGCAGTTTGAAGCTCTCAGGCGCATCCGGCGGTCAGCGCAACGTTTGGACCCGAGTGGAACGCCTCGCCGCACTCAAGAAGGCTGGTCGCTGGAAGGAAGGCGACCGCGTGGAAGGTCTGCGCAAGGTTCGCACCTCCTTCAAGGCCAAGGCCAAGAAGAAGGCGGATGAGCCGGCAGCTGCCGACGCCAAGGCCGCGCCGGCCGCCAAGGCCGCCGCGAAGCCAGCCGCGAAGCCTGCCGCCAAGAAGTAGTTCACGGTTCGGGGCGTTCTCCTAGCAGGGTCCCGCGTACTCCTAGCAGGGCCCCTGAGTGGGGCCTCTGAGTTGGGCGCCGAATTGGCCATGGATCTCAAGAAGGCCCTGCGAGAGCTGCAGCAGAAGGATGGGCGCGAGCCACAGTCCTCCGCGCCCGTCACCGCGGCGCGTGCTCCACTCATCGAGATCTTCCACTCCATCCAGGGGGAAGGGCGATTCGTCGGCCAGGCGATGACGTTTGTGCGCACGGCGACGTGCCCGCTGCGTTGCCTCTACTGCGACACCCCGCACAGTTACCAGGCCCCCGCGCGCTTCCCCGTGAAGCTCGGCGTGCGGGACATGCAGGAAACCAACCCCGTGACTGCCGAACGGGCCGCCGAGATCGTGCGCCAGGTGATCGCCGCCTGCGAAGCCGGCGGCCGCAGTCCGCGCGTGAGCCTGACCGGCGGCGAGCCGCTGGTGTTCCCCGAGTTCGTGCGCGCCTTTGGTCGCGCGATCCGGCAGAAGGGCGCGCGCCTGCACCTCGAAACGGCCGCGATCGATCCGAAGGCGCTCGAACAGTGCATTGACCAGGTCGACCACCTGAGCGCGGACTTCAAATTGCCCGAGACGCTCGGCGTGCCGGCGAATGGCGTGGCCCTGACTCCCGGTGCGAGCTACGCGGCCCTGCATCGGCAGTGCTGCGAGGTCGCCTTGCGTCGCGGCGCCACCGTCGACGTGAAGATCGTGCTCACCGACAAGGTCAGCGACCCGAGCCTCGAACTGGCCCTCGCCGAAATCTCCCCGATGCGCGAGAAGTTGCTGCTCGTGCTGCAGCCGGTGACGCCGTTTGGTGCGGTCCTGCGGCCGGTGCCGCGCACCGACCTCGAACGTTACACCGCGACGGCCATCCGGGCCGGGTTTGATGTCAGAGTGTTGCCCCAGGTGCACAAGGCCCTGCAGCTGCCCTGAGGTCGGGTATCGTTCTCGGCATGGTGCGCTACCCAGCCGCAGTGCTTCGTTGGATCCTCGCCAGCGTGGGCCTGCCGTTCCTGATGTCCGTAGCCCAGGCCGTGGCCCAGGACGCGCCGGTCGTCGCCTGCCGGGTCTGCAGCAACCACGGCACGGTGCCGTGCGGCAAACACGGCAAACTCTGGGAGCTCGAGCAGCCGTCGCGCGGCACCGTGTTCTGCAGTGCGGCCGCCGATTGCAAAGCCTGCGCTGGTGCGCTCGCCGTGGACTGCAAGACCTGTCGCAATGCGGCGGCCGAGACGGAACTGCAGCGTCGCCAGAATCTCGTGAAGGAGTGGGTGCAGAAGCGCCGCAAGGACGTCGACGCGATCACGGACAACGACCCGATCTTCCACCTGCAGACGGCGCATTTCGACCTCGCGTTTGGCATCCGGCCGACGATGGTCGGCAAGGAGAAGCTCGACACGCACCCGCTCATGCACCTGTACGGCGACCGCCTCGAGGCGCTGCGCGCGTTGTACCTGAAGACCTTCGATCTGAAAGAAGAGGAGCAGGCGGGACGACTGCAGGTCTACATGTTCCGTCATGGCCAGGATCAGGCGCGTATCGGCCCGCGGGTGACGGGCATCGGTTCGAGCCAGTCGACGGGCACCAAGCTCATGGGCGTCGATTGCGTCTACAGCATGTGGCAGGACCTGCGCAGTTTCCCGGATGACGAGGCCCTCTACCGCGGTGTGATCCACAATGTGATGCATCTGCTACTCTGCAACACGACACCGCCGCAGGTGCTCTACAACCGCAAGCAGGGTTGGATCGACGAAGGGGTCGCGAACTGGTTTGAAGACAAGATCACGGGCAAGTGCACGAACTTCTGCTTTGAAGAGATCCTCATGATGCCCGGCTCGAGCTTCAAGGGCGGGCGTTGGCGGGCTCCCGTGCGCAAACTCGTCGATGAAGGCAAGCTGAAGTCGTTTGCCGAGATCTCCCAGCTCAATACCGACCAGCTCGACTTCCAGGACCACGCGATGTCGTTTGCACTCGTTGACTACTTCCTCGCGGTGCACGGCGGTGCGAAGCTGCGCGATCTCGTGCGGCTCGTGAAGCAGGACAAGCCGATCGGCGAAGCCCTGCAAGCGGTCTACGGTTTGAACCCACTTTCCATCGATGCTCCGTTCCAGCAATGGGTGAAAGACAACTACTCGCCGTTGGATGCGCGTTAGTCAGCGCGCTCGGATTACTGCCAGCCCAGGGCCCGGTCTATCGCGAGCGCTGGGGATACATGTTCCTCGAACGGCTGCGCGCCGAAGTCTGGCGCGGGCTGCTCGGACGGGATGCGGCAACTCGTAGCAAGGTCGCCGATCTGCTCGCGAAGCCAGGCCAGGGCCTGCCGTTCGTCGCTCCCGCGCAGGCACTCGCGGCGCTGCGTGGTGTCGAAGCGGATCCGGCCTTCCTGCTGCGCGCGACGGTGGGGGTCTTTTCGCTGCCCGAGGTCTGCGATCCGATCGCCCAGAACGAAGTCTGCCGCAAGCTCAATGCCTCGGTGTTCCTGCCGTTCACGGTGGAAGCGCCAGGGGCCATTTCGTTTGCCGTGGAGGCGCGCGATCGTGGTGGTGCGGTCCAGTACTCCGTCGTCCTCACGGAGAACACGTCGGTCCCCGATCTGCGCCAGGCGCGACCGGCGGCGATCGTGCCGTGCGAAGAACTTGCCGACGGCACCTACGAACTCGTCGTGCGCACGCTGCTCGATGGCGAAGCACCGCGCAGCACGGATCCGGTGCTGCGCGTCAAGTTCCATGTCCTGCGCGGCTACCAGCAGCGCAGTGAAGCGGCGCTTGGCCTCGTGCGGCAGCTTGGTCCGCAACTGTCGGCCCTCCCGCGCGCGTTGCTCGAAGGCATGGCCGCCGAGGTCTCGCGCGCCTACATCGGCGAAGCCTTTGATCATGAGACGGATGCGCCCGGTGACCTCACGCGGCTCGAAGCGGCGCTCGAGAACCTGCGCGAAGGGCGGCACGTGTTGCACGGCTTGCTGGGCGATGTGCCTACCGGGTTGCCGACCGGGGCATCGAAGATCGCTTGCGTGCTGCGCCTTGGCGAAGGGCGCAATCCAGCGAGCAGTCCAACGCCGCGCCCCCTCGTCGTGGTGGCCGGTGGTGCCCCTTCCTACGACATCACGGCGCTGCGGCCGTCGGCGCCCGCGGCGCGCAGTCCACGCTGGTTGGCCGCCGAGCTCGCGACGTTCGGCAAGGGCCAGCCGTGGGATGTTGCGTTCCTCGAATCGCCGGGTGGGGGTCGCAACTACGCGGACCAGCTGCGCGAAGCGTTGAAGTCGCTGCGCGAACTCTGGGCCGTGGGGGACCGCCCCATTTTGCTGGTCTGCGAACGCGAAGCTGCGGCCGTGGTCGGGCTGCAATTGGCGGCCTTGCGCTCGCAGCTGCAGGGGTTGGTGTTGCTTGGCTCCGGCGGCATGCCAGCCCAGGTGCTCGATGGTCTTGGTACGCTGCCCGTGCGCATCGGCATGCTGCAGGGATATCCGAGCAGTGACGGCCTGCGCCGCGCCCTGGACTACGTGGCACTGCGGCGGTCGGAGAAGCAGTGGCAGGGTGACTTCGCGCTGCTGCCCGGAGAGGAGCCGGCCTGGCCGTTTGGGCTGCGCGCGTATGCCCCGGCGATCACGACGTTCGTCGCGGGTGTAGTTGGCGGCTGAGCCGTTTGGTCCCGTTTCGAATGGCCTTGCGTTGCGCAATCGACGTCGCAATCTGGCAAAGGAACGCAGTTCTTCTGCCTCAGGTTGCGCGGCCGCCCCGCCGAGGCCACGATGCACGACGCGCCTAGCATGCACACCTACACAGAGTCCGAACTCGAAGCCCTGCTCAAGGACGGCGAGTCCGACCTCGTCGAACGCAAGGCCTCCTGGGATGGTGATGCGCCCGAAAAGGGCCGCCAGGCAGTCTGCGCCTTCGCCAACGACCTTCCAGGTCACGGCCGCTGCGGCGTGCTGTTTGTCGGTGCCAAGGATGACGGGACCCCGGCTGGTCTCGCCATCACCGATCGCTTGTTGCTGACCCTCGCCGACATCAAGACCGACGGCAACCTGCTACCACCCCCGACCTTGATCGTGCAGAAGGTCGTGCTGCGTGGCGCACCGATGGCCGTCGTCCAGGTCGCCCCCGCGCAGTCGCCGCCGGTGACCTACAAGGGCCGCATCTGGGTTCGTGTTGGACCGCGGCGGGCGATCGCGACGGCCCAGGACGAGCGCGTATTGAACGAACGGCGCCGCCACCGCGCCGCCAGCTTTGATGCGCAGGCGGTGTGGCAAGCGAGCATCGAGGCTCTCGACCGGACCCTGTTCGAGCGCACCTACCTGCCCGCGGCGTTCGCGCCCGATGTGTTGGCCGCCAACGAGCGGAGTTTCGAACAGCGCCTCGCCGCTACGAAGATGATTGCCTCGGTTGACGAGCCGATACCGACCGTTGCGGGATTGCTGACCCTCGGCCATCGGCCGCGTGATTTCGTTCCGGGCGCCTACGTGCAGTTCCTGCGCATTCTTGGCACGGAACTATCCGATCCGATCCAGGACGAAGCGACACTCGACGGCCCGATCGTGGAAGTGCTGCGCGGACTCGACGGCAAACTCGCATCGCACAATCGCACGTCGGTCGACATCACCAGCGGCGCGGTCGAGCAACGCACCTCCGACTACCCGTTGGCGGCCCTGCAGCAACTGGTTCGCAACGCCGTCATGCATCGAACCTACGAGCAGACGAATGCGCCGGTCCGGGTGGTCTGGTTCGACGATCGCATCGAGATCGGCAATCCGGGCGGACCGTTTGGTGTCGTCACCGCGGCGACGTTTGGCCAGCCCGGCGTCGTCGACTATCGCAATCCGTTGTTCGCGGAGGCGATGCGGGTTCTCGGCTACGTGCAGCGCTTCGGCGTCGGCATCGCCACGGCGCGCGCGGCGCTAGCCAAGAACGGCAACCCGCCGCCGGAGTTTGATGTGCAGCCAAACTGGGTGCACTGCACCGTGCGGCGTCGCCCGGCTCGTTGAGCGAGGGGGGAACGTTCCGACCGATCAGTCCGCTTGCCGCGTGAAGTCGCGCACGATCGCGACCAGCTCACGCGGCTTGATCGGCTTCTCGAGCCAGGTGCCCGGCCACAATTCCGCGGCGGTGAGCTCCGCATCGCGCCGAGCGCTGCCGGACACCACGACGATCGGCAGGTTGTGATGCCCTTCGCTGCGCAGCCGACGAACGACTTCGGCCCCGGAGATATTCGGCAGGCTCATGTCGAGAACGACGAGGCTCGGCTTGCGATCGTGCAGCCGACGCAACGCCTGCAGGCCGTCGGTGGCGACTTCGACGAGATGCCCGTCGCGCGATAGCGCGCGCGCAAACACCTCGGCGGTCAGCGGCTCGTCTTCGACGATCAGGATGCGCGTCGAACGCTCGACGACGGGCCGTTGTTCGGTCCGTTCGGGCGCGCGCACAGGCTCTATTCCGGGAAGCAATGTAGCGGGCATCTTGGGCTCTCCTCCAACTTCCGTCGCTATCGGCGTCTGCGGCAATGGGAGTAGAGACTATTCCCAGGGATCATTGTCCGTCGTGTCTGCCCATGCACAGGACCAGGGTCTGCTCGGTGAGGAATCGCCGCAGCGCCTGCACGGCGATCGGCTGCAAGCCCGCGGCCTGGACTTCGCGCAGGAACGCGCCACGGGCCACGGCGCTGCGACCCGAACGGTTCTTGCCGAGCCTGCGCCGCAGTTGCCGCCGCAGGTGTTGCAAACTGCACGCATCGAAGAAGGACACGACAATCGGCCCGCGGCAGACGCGTGCGAGCTCGCGCAGAATGGCGATTCGTTCGACAGGTGTCGCGATGTGCTGCAGCAGGCGGTGGCACAGCGCCCCCGAAAACGTGCCGTCGGCAAACGGCAAGGCGTGAACGCTCGCACACGCGCGCGGCCGGCCCGGGCCGCACGCCCCGACCATCGCCGGGTCGCGATCGACCTGCACCACGGGCCCCGGCAGCTCGTCGCTCATGCGCCCTGCTCCCGAAGGGGCGTCGAGCCATGGCCCCGCCGACCACTTCGCCTGGGCCAGCAGCGCCCGCAGTGCCCGCCGTTCGCGGCGGTCGGTGCCGGATCCCGAACCCTCGCGGAACCGGCGATCGCGGTAGCGTTCGGCATAACCCGACTCGCGCAGGTAGGGGGTCTCGGCCACGCGGGGACCATACCGTACCGCGCTCGGGGTTTAGTCGCCGTGCTGAGACTGCCGATGGCATCGGCGGAGACTGTCCATGAACGAACCACGCGCGCAGACCAGCATCGACAACCGCCGGGACCCGCGGGTCGATCTGGCCAAGCAGGTGACGATCCGCTTCGAGGCGGGTTCGATCGTCGGTCCGGGCCAGAACATCTCGCTGCAGGGAGTGTTCTTCACGGCGCCCGCTTCGATCCCGGTCACGGTGTGCATCGATGGCGTCGACGAAGTCGTGCAGGGGCAACTCGTGCGGGTCGAGACGATGGGGGAGGGCCGCGTTGGCATCGCGGTGCGCTTCCTCGAACCCAACCCTCGTCTGCTCGGCGAGTGAGTTCGCGGCTTGGCGGGGTTGCTGCCAGCGCGTAGCATCGGCGCCCATGAGCCTGCGCGATCAGTTCAAGAAGGCGAACATCCTCTCCGACAAGGAAGCGCGGCGCCTGGCCCACGAGGCCCGCGTCGAACGCACCGAGAAGGGGCGTGAAGGCCTCGAGCAGGACGCTGCGCAGCGGCAGAAGGAGCTCGACCAGTTGCAGGCGCGCGAGCGCGAGCGGGTGCGGCGCGAGACCGAACGCGCCGAGATCGAGCGCCGCCAGCGCGAAGAGCTCGTCGCCGTGCGCGTGCTCGTGAACGACGCGAAGAAGCCGGGGCCTGGCACCGTGAAGTTCTACTTCGAGGCTGGCGATGGCACCTTGCCGTGGCTCGAAGTGTCGCCGCGCGAGGCGCAGGAAGTGCGCGCCGGTTCGCTGTGCGTGGTGCGCAGTGGCCCGCCGACGACGCACACGTATCGCCTGCTGTCGCTCGAATCGACGAAGCGCGTGGCGAAGGTATGGCCCGAGGCGGTGGTGTTTGCGCCGCGGGGTGTGATCGCGGGGTGAGCGGCCTCGCAGAGGCTCGGGTTGCCCCGACCTGACCGCGGTGTGTGGTATGTTGGGACGTCGATGCGAGCCCGCGCGCTGCTGCTCTCCCTGCTGGTCGGCGCCATCGTCGTCATCGTGGCCCTGATCTGGCTGGGCCTCGGATCTGCATGGGGGGCTGCATGGTGGTCTGCGTGGTGGACTGCGACTCCGCCCTCGTCAAGTACGCGGGACCTGCACACGGCGATGGGCCCGGCCAGCGACGCAGCCAGCGCAACGAACGCTCCCCAGACCGCGCGCACTGCCGTCGACCTCGATCCGCAGGGGGCGACCGCTGCCACGCGCACCGTGCGCATCGAAGCAGTGTTCGCCGAGGATGGCCGGCCGGCTGTTGGCGCCGAGGTGCTGTTCTGGCCGCCGCGCACCGACACCGTTCGTGCGCGCGACATGAAGCTGTGGCGCCATCTTGATGACCTCGAGGCCACGCTGCGACAGAACGGCCGACTCGTGCTCGCCGACGCGAGCGGCTTCGCGAGCTTCGATGCCGAGAATGGCTCCGAGGTCGCGGTGCGTTGCGGCGAGTCCTACGGCGAACTGGAGCTCGCCTTTGAGCCGGCGCCACCGGCGCTGCCGCTGCGCGTTCTGCTGCACCGCGAGGTCACGTTGCGCGTGCTGGTCACCGACCCTCAGGGCAAACCCGTGCCGAACGTTGCGTTGGTGGCCCACCTGCCGATCGCTTCGCGGCTGGTGGGCACCGACTACGAACACGAACTCGAACTCGGCCACAGCGACGCCCAGGGTCTGCTCGTGAAGCCGCACCTGCGGCTTCCGGGCGCCAACGACGTCGACTGGTCCATGCAGCTCCGGTGCTACGGCAAGCACCTGTCGGACACGCGACAACCGGTGAGCCTGGCCGAACTGCGTGCGGGCGCGCAGATCCACCTGATAGTGTCCAGTGGGGGCACGATCGAACTTGCCGTCGTCGACGAGGACGGCCGCCCCGTGCCGACCGAGCCTCGCCTCCGCGATGAGGAGAGCGGAATGTTGTGCACGCCGACCAGCCGCCAGGAGGATCCCTACCTATTCGCCCAGGTGCCGCTCGGCCGCACCTTCACGGCGGTAGCGCGCGACGGCCATTCCTTGTCCATCGTCGGCCCGCGCCAGGACGGTGACGTCGTGCGCGCTGTTCTCACTCTGCAGGAACGGACCTGGCAGCTCAGCGGCAGACTGTGCCGTGAGGATGGCTTCGGCCTCGACGGCGCGCGTTTCGAACTCGGCCTGCGTGCCAGCGGCGGTGCCAAGGCTACGACCTCGACTACCGCGGGTGCTGGTGGCCGCTTCGACTGCACGGTTCGATTGACCGGGCCTGACCTGCGAACGGCGCGCGCCGAAGTGCGAGTTTGGGGTGCCACGCCGTTGGTCATCGACCGGGATCTGGCGCCTGGCGTCACGGAACTCGGCGACCTCTTGGTGCATGGTCCCGCGGGAGAGGTCCTGCTCGCAAACGTTGGCGTTTGCTGTTACGGAAGCTCGATCGCCGACCAGGTCGTCCTGGACCTGCGCGGCAGCGACGGCGGGAGCCGACCATTCGTGCGCCGACGCGACGGCGATCGCATCCTGCTGCGCGGCGTCGCCGATGCAGGACCGATGTCGTTGGTCTGCAGCCACCCGGCCTGCGACGCGCTCACCGTTCCGTTCTCACCCGGTGCTGTGGTGGATGTCGATCTGCAGCGTGCCACGCGGTTGTGGCTATCGATCGAGCCTCCGTCGCTGCCGATATCGATGCTGCGGGCGGCGCTGTCACCCCTTGGGGAAAGTGATGGGCCTGAACTTGAAGGCCTCGAAGCTGGTTTGGGTCGGTTCTCCTTCGCAAACTTCGCCCCCGGCCGATACCGCCTTCGCATCAGGGCCGCTGCACGTCTGCTGTATGAGTCGCCCGACCTCCAACTGCGCGCCGGCGACAACTTCTGGCCCGAGGACCATAGCCGTCTCGACCTGCGCGGCAGCGCCCGCGCCATCCACATCGCCACCAGCGGCGCCGACGGGCGCACGCTCACGCATGCCGAATTCCTAGCCGTTCCCGGCGGTGCCATGGAGCTACCAACCGATTGGAGTGACAACACGGGCGGCGCTTGGATCCTGCTGCCGGACCATGGGATCGACGTTCTGGTGCGCGCTCCGGACCACGTGCCGGCCCGTGTGAGCCGACCGCTCGGCGACGTGCGCATTGCACTCGTGCGCAATGTCACGGTTCGGTTCGCGCCGCCGGACGGCGACGGCATTGAGATCGACGTGCGCGTCGTACGCGACAGCGTCACCGACACGGCGTTGCAGCGCTTCGACGAGGCCAACCAGCACGACTCCAGGAACCACACCACCTTCACGGGGTGTCAGGAGTTACCGTTCGCGCCGGGAACCGAGTTTGAGGTGCGCACACGGCGCGGCGACGTGGCAGCGCCGTGGCAGCGTGTGCGCGTGGCCGATCAGGGGCCCCAGGAAGTGCTGTTGCGGTGAGCCGCCAGGGCCACGCGGATGCCCCGAACCTGTCGGCCGGGCTTCTCGGGCCTGGTGAACCCGCATAGCATGAGCGGCTCCTTTCCCAGGACCCCTCCATGCTGCGCACACTCGCCGTCACTGCCCTGCTCTCCGCCGTCACCGCCCAAGGTTGGGTGGATCGCACGCC
>JADZDL010000244.1 GCA_020851075.1 Planctomycetota bacterium
CCGGCACCAACAACCTGCCGCCCCGCCGCGTATGGATATGCCATGCCAGAACCTCGCTCGACGCGTCGCACGTTCCTTGCCTCCTCGTCGGCCGCCCTGGCCGCGGCGGCGATCCCCCAGTCCAATCGTCCTGAGCCACGCTCCGAGCAGGCCACGCGCCCGGCCCCCGCAACCGAGCCGGCGAAGAAGAAGATCCTCGTGCTCGGCGGCACGAGTTTCCTCGGCCCGGCCGTCGTCAACACGGCACTCGCCAACGGCCACGAAGTGACGCTGTTCAACCGCGGCAAGACCAACCCGGGCCTCTTTCCCAACGTCGAGAAGCTGCACGGCCAGCGCCGTCGCCCCCGCCCCGGCAAGCCCAACGACCCAGCCCAGGACCTCAAGGCCCTGCAAGGCCGCAAGTGGGACGCCGTCGTCGACACCAGCGCCTACTACACAGGCGAAGTCGAGGACATGGGCAAGGTGCTCGCGGGCAACGTCGGCCAGTACGTGTTCATCAGTTCGCTGAGCGTCTACAAGTCCCTTGAACAGGACAACACGCCCGTCGATGAGCAGAGCCCGCTCTGCGAGTGCGCCGACAAGTACACGCAGGACCTGGGGCCCAACTTCGAGAACTACGGCGCGCTGAAGCGCTACTGCGAAGACGCCGCCGAAGCCGCGTTCCCGGGCAAAGCAACGCTCGTGCGTCCCGGCTACATCGTCGGCCCCGGCGACCCCACCGACCGCTTCACGTACTGGCCCGCGCGCTTCCTGCGCGGCGGTGAATGCCTGGCCCCTGGCCCACAGGACAACGACCTGCAGTTCGTCGACGTGCGCGACCTCGGCGATTGGATCGTGCACCTGATCGAGCAGGGCACCATGGGCCCGTTCAATGCCGTCGGCTTTGACGGCAGCATCTCGGTCGCCGAGTTCCTGCACACGGGCAAGGGCACCGTGAACCACACATGTTCGTTCACGTGGGTCGACGACGCCTTCCTCGAAGCCAACCAGGTGAGCGCCTGGGGTGACATGGGTTGCTGGACGCCGAAGGCCAAGAACGGCCACACGAACAACGCGCGCGCGATCGCCGCGGGCGCCAAGTACCGCCCGATCGCCGAGACGATCCGCGACACCGCGGCATGGGTAAAGAACGAACGCGGCGACAAACCGTGGCGCGCTGGCCTCACCGCCGAACGCGAGACGGAACTGCTCGCGAAGTGGAAAGCGCGTTAGCCGGGACTCGCGCCAAACCTTGATGCAGCCCGCCGCAACATCTTGGCGGGCTTCTGCACCTTGGTCGCATGCTCCGCCCTCTGGTCGTCTTCCCGTTCGTGCTTGGCCTGCTCTGTGCCCAGGAGGCGCCGTCGCTGCCGGTGCCCAAGAAACCGGCCGGCACGTTCCGGATCTCGATCCTCGGCTGCCTGCGCCAGAACAAGCCGGCGCCGGCGCTCGCGCGCTACGCGCAGCATGACGCCGACCTCGTGCTGTGGGTCGGCGACAGCATGTATGCCGACACCAACGACCCGGCGGCGATCGCGCGCTGCTACGAGCAACTCGCCAAACTCCCCCACTTCGAACGGGTCCACACCATGGCGCCGCAATTGGTGACCTGGGACGACCACGACTTTGGCGACAACAACCGCGGCGGCGACTACAAGATCAAGTTCGAGAGCAAGGAGCTGTTCCGCCAGTTCTGGGGGCTCGAGGACGTGGTGCCACAGGACCGCGCCGGCGTTTACTACAGCCGTACGATCGAAGTTGGCACACACCGGCTGCAGGTGATCCTGCTCGATGTGCGCTACGAGCGCGGCAAGCCCGACGGCACTGCGGACATGCTCGGTGAGGCCCAGTGGCAGTGGCTCGGCGAACAACTCGCGACCCCCGCGGCGCTGCGCCTCATTGTCTCCGGCACGCAGATCCTGCTGCCGAAGGAATCCGGGTCGGAGACCTGGAATGAGTACCCGAAGTCCCGCCAGCGGCTCATCGAGCTCCTGCGCACGCGCCGTATCGAACGCACCTTGTTCCTCACGGGCGACCAGCACTACGGTGAAGTCGCCCGCCAGCGCGGCACTCTCGGCTACGACCTCGTCGAACTGCAGTTCGCCGGCGTGAACCAGACCGAGAAGCCCGAGTTCCACCCACTGCGCGTGACGCCGTGCGCGACGACGCTGCACAGCGATGCCATGCTGGACACTCGTTTCGAACGCGACCAGCACGAAGTGCCGCACTCGCTGTTCCGGGTCTTCGATGCGGCGACGGGGCAGGTCGAACTGACCTACCGCGTCAACTTCGACGAACTGGAATTGCAGAAGGCGCGATAGCCCCCGGAACGCTCCGGGCGCAGCATCTCAGCGGATCACGAAGTCGAGCGTATGGCTGAGATCCACGGCGCCAAGACACGCGGAGCCGCCGAAGGACCAGCCCTGCACCGACAGCGTGACGTTGACGAGACTCGGGCTGTTCGGAATCTGCCAGAAGTGAGGGTTTGGCACCGTCACCCCATACGCGACGCCGAGCAGGCAGCTGCAGACTCCGAGCCCCTGCAGGCCGGGGAAACCCATTACGAAGCCGGACAGGTTGCTGGTGGCAAGGCTGAAGGAGATACGATTGCCCAATGCCGGAATGCCACTCGCGCTGATCGGCAGGTTGCCGCATTGGGTATTGAACGGCGTGTAGTACTGGCCCGGCACGAAACCACCGTAGTCCCAGATGGCGAGGTCGTTCGCGCCGATGTTCGCGCCGGCCACGAAGTAGCGCGGGCTCGCCTGGTTGCTACCGCTGAACTCGGCGCAGATCGGCGTCCAGTAGTCATCGACGCCTGCCGTGGCACCGAGCAGGACGCGCTCGTCATCAATTCGCAGACTGTTGTTGCTCGGCTCGAACGCAACGGTCGAAATCAGGGTGTTGTAATCGCTGCCCGTGAACTCGCTGTAGCCGATGGCAAACCGCACACCGTCCGAATCGACGTCCGGAAAGATCTGATTGCGCGACTGGAACAGACCGAGTGCCTCCATCTGGCTCAGATTGCCTTGGCTGAACAGGGCGCCGGAATCCCCCACGATGTGGCACGCAATGTCGTTCTGGCCGCCATTCAGCAATTGGAACACGACGGCGTGGTAGTTGGCTCCGTCGATGTTGGCCAACGAACTGGCCTGCGGCAGGGTCTCCATGGCCGCAGAAGTCGCAATGCCGTACGGCCCCTGGACCAGGTAACCCACCGGATCGATCTGCGCGCCGACGACATCCTCGTCGGTGAACGCAAAATTCGAGCGCTGCCACGCCACCGTCCAACGGTCCGAGGTCCCAAAAGCGCGGCACGACTTCGAGATGCTCGGATGCGTCTCGTTGCGCGTATCGATCACGATGAGGGATGGCATGCTCGTTACGAGCAGGCCATTGGACTGGACCTGCTTGTAGTAGATATCACGATCGCCAGGACCGGTCTCGTGTTCCCACACCACCGTGAAGCGAGCGCCACTGTAGGCAAACGGATCGCCGCCGACGTCCGGGCGGTAGTTCATGCCCGGGTGCCCAACGACTCCACTGCGCTCGATATCGATCTCGAGACCGGTGAGTCCCGAAGCGGTAATCAGGCGGCCACCGATCCAGGACACGCCGCCCTGGTCCACCTGCGATACGACCAGGAAGCTGCGCGCATAGGACACGCCCGCCACGGCCACGTGCTCCCAACTCTCATCCGAGAAGTCGATCGCGATCGGGCTCGCCGTGGTCACCAGGGAACCGTCTGTGAGCACGGCCCAACAGTCCTGATCGGTAGCGCTCCATTGCCGCTTCCACACCACGCAGTTGCGGGTCGGCCCCTGGATCGTCGCGAGGTCCGGACTGCGCTGGTACTGCGCCTGTGCCGGCGCAAGGCCAGGATTGGTGTTGAGGATGGGGTCGAGCACGAGCGGCAGCTGCGCCTTCCGCACGAACTCGGCAGGGATCTCGATGTGCGCCAACGAGCCGTCCCAGGCGATCGGCAGCGCTAACACGGCACCTGCCGCGTCCACCGCCAAGGCCTTGCGATAGCCAACGCTGCCGTGCGCGTTCGCAAACACGACACCATCGCCGGTGGCCGTGCCCAGGAACTCCCCCTGCAGACGCAGGTCGATCCGCACCGCGCCACGATTGGGCAGCTGCGCAAAGACAAACGACTGCTCGACCGCGCGCAGCTCGAGATCGAGCTGTTCCGTGAGGCCGCCACGATCCGTGGTCACCCGCGCGCCGTTGCCAACCGCCGTGCCCGGAACCAGAGCCAGTGGCTCGCCACCGACACTGACCTGGGCAAGTTCGATGCGCAACGGGAAGTTGCGCGGGGCCTGCGAGCCAAAGAACGGGACGTAGGAAAAGCCGGTCCCGTCGATGGCCGCCTTCCAATCGTGTCCGATCGCCCACAGCGGCCCATCGGCGCGCGGTTGGTCGAGCAACACCGCGGACAGCGCCGGCTCGAGTTTGGTCGTGGCGGGCGCTTCTGGCGTCGGCGACACGGCGGGGTTTCGCTGCCAGGTAGGCCCCTGGGCCACCAGCGCGCTGAACAGAAGGAAAGGAACGCAACGCTCGATTCGATTCATGGACGGGTCCTCGTGGAACCTGCGCACGAGCGTTCCGAACGGCGTCTTGTCACAGCCGGCGCAGCATTTTCTGCTGCTTCCACGTCCCGGTTTCCCACTTCCTCCAGCTACCCAGCAGCCTATTTGCCGGTGGCTGGCCGCAGCAGGGCTACAAACCGCGGATCCTGCCGCACGGGCACATAGAGCGGGTCGTCGGGCCGGATCGTTGCCCCGCGCCGCGCCGTCTCCTCGAGCAGGC
>JADZDL010000245.1 GCA_020851075.1 Planctomycetota bacterium
GAGAGAACGACGATGACCTCGACCAGGGTGAAGCCCCGCTGATCGGAACTGCCGATGGGGCACGATTCGTTTGCGATGCGCATGACTGCGCCATCGGCCAATCCCGATATGGAACTGTTGGCGATTTCCCCTAGCCTGACTTGCAACGATTCATGCTAGGCACCCCCAACGGTCGATCTAGTCGCCATGGCCGACGCGAGAGGCGACCTGATCGGGGCACTAGCCGTGAGCATTGACGAGGACCGCAGGTTCCTCGAGATGTCCTTGCGCGACTGCCCCGCGGGTGAAGCCGCGCAGATCGAGAAGCTCGCCTCGCTCGGCATGATCACCGTGGAGCGCGGGTACAAACTGTGGGCCGAGATGCTCGGGCTGCCGTTCCACTCGCTCGACGAACGATCCCTCGATTCGCGCCTGCGCCACAAGCTGCCAGTCGAACTCGCCAACCGCCACAACGCGGTGGTCGTTGGCCAAGAAGACGGCATCCTCTCGGTCGCACTGAAGAACCCCTTTGATCTGCTGGCCGTCGACGAGATCCAGGAAGTCACCGGCATGTCGGTGCAGATGGTCCTGGCCACGCCAAAGTCCATCGCTACAGCGCTCGAGCGCCAGCACAAGGGCTCGTCAGGCATCGAAGGGCTGATCCAGCGCCTGTTGAAGTCCGAGATCGACAGCCAGAGCGTGTCCGACGCCGACAAGCTGCGGCGCATGGTCGGTGACGATGCCGTCGTCAAACTCGTCGACCACCTCATCGAAGAGGCCATGCGCGCGCGCGCGAGTGATATCCACGTCGAACCGCAGCGCGACGGACTGCGCGTGCGCATTCGCGTCGATGGCGATCTCGACACGCTCTACACGCTGCCACCCGGTCTGCACCGCGCCGTGGTAGCACGCATCAAGGTCTCCTCCGGCATGGACATCGGCGAAAGCCGCAAGCCCCAGGATGGCCGCATTGCCGTTTCTGACAAGGTTGAGTTGCGCGTGTCCGTGTTGCCGAGCGTGCTCGGCGAAAAGGCCGTCATGCGCGTTCTCGACCGCACCGGTGTCACTCTCGACCCCAACAAGCTCGAGATGTCGGCGCACAACCTGAAGCTGTTCCAACACGGCTACTCGGCGCCCAATGGCATGTGCCTGCTGACGGGCCCCACCGGTTCCGGCAAGACGACGACGCTGTATACGGCAATGGCCGCGCTGAACCAGCCGGAGTCCAACCTGGTCAGCGTCGAGGACCCGGTCGAATACGAACTCGCTGGGACCACGCAGGTCCAGGTCGACGTCAAGGCCGAACGCACGTTCGCGAAGGCCCTGCGTTCCATCCTGCGTCAGGACCCCGACGTCGTGATGATCGGCGAGATCCGCGATGCGGAAACGGCGAGCATCGCCGTGCAGGCTGCGCTGACCGGCCACATGGTGCTCAGCACGCTGCACACCAACGACGCGCTGTCGACCATCCATCGCCTGTGCGACATGGACATCGCGCCGTACCTGCTCGGCCCCGCGCTGCGCTGCATCGTCGGCCAACGCCTCGTGCCCCGCATCTGCCCGGAGTGCGCCGTGCCCACGACCCCCTCGGCGGACATGCTGAAGGAGTTCGGTGTCGATCCCACCAATGCCCCCAAGGGTTTCATGGTGGGCAAGGGCTGCCAATCGTGCCGCAATCGCGGCAAACGCGGCCGCTTGGCGATTCACGAAGTGCTCTACGTGTCACCAGCGCTCGCCGCGGCGATCTCACGCCGAGCGCCGGAGCATGAGCTGCACCAGCTCGCCGCCGAAGCCGGGTACCGGCGGATGATGCAGGACGGGCTCGAGAAGGCCCAACGGGGCATGGTCACGCTCGAAGACGTGCTCGCCGTCGCCCGCGTCGACTGAGGCTACTTGACGACGAAGTTGACGAGCTTCTTCGGCACGACGATCTCCTTCGCGATCGTCTTGCCTTCCAGATAGCTGGCAACCGCCTGCCGCGCCGCCGCGAGCACGACGTCATTCGCAGCTTCGGTAGGCACCGTGATGCGACCGCGCACCTTGCCGAGCACCTGCACGGCCATCTCGACTTCGTCGTCAACGAGCATCGCCGGATCGACCTTGGGCCACGGCGCCCGCGCCAGCAGGCCTTGCCCGCCGAGACGCTGCCACAGTTCTTCAGCCACGTGCGGCGCGAACGGCTGCAGGATCTGCGCGTAGCGCAGCATCTGGCTGCGGCTCAAACGATCCATCGCCTTGGTCGCGTCGTTCACGAAGATCATCATCGCGGCGATCGCCGTGTTGAACGCGAGGCGCTCGATATCACCATCGACCTTGTGGATCGTGCGGTGCAGCGCCTTCTCGATCTCGGCATCATCCGGGCGATCCGTGCCCAGATGCGCGTGCAACTTGCCGTTCTCGGCATACTCGGGCACGCACAACCGCCAGCTGCGCTGCAGGAAGCGGAACACACCGGGCACGTCCTTCGGGTTCCACGGCTTGCTGTCCGCCAGCGGCCCCATGTACATCTCGTACAAGCGCAGCGTGTCCGCACCGTACTCGGAGACCACGTCGTCGGGGTTGATGACGTTGCCGTAGCGCTTGCTCATCTTCGTGACGATGCGCTTCAGCTTCTCGCCCGTCGTGGCGTGCACGACGTCGTCCCCTTGCTCCTTGGTGTCCTTCATTGCCACGACCGCGCCGCGCGCATCTTCGTAGGCAAACGCCTGGATCATGCCCTGGTTGTAGAGCTTGTGGAACGGCTCCTTCACCGTCACGCGCCCCGCGTCGTGAAGGACCTTGGTCCAGAAGCGCGAATACAGCAGATGGCCGACGGCATGCTCCGTGCCGCCGACGTAGAGGTCGACGGGCAACCAGTAATCGCTCGCCGCCTTGCTGCAGAACTCATTCGCATTCTGCGGATCGCAGAAGCGCAGGAAGTACCAGCTCGAACCCGCCGCGCCCGGCATCGTATTGATCTCGCGCTGCGCCGGCCGGCCCTTGCTGTCCTTCGTCGCGACCCAATCCTTGGCGCGGATCAGCGGCGACTCGGGCACGCCACCTGGCTTGAAATCGTCCATGTGCGGCAGCAACACGGGCAATTGCGCATCGGGCACCAGTTCCACACCATCCTGCGTGTGCAGCACGGGGAACGGCTCGCCCCAGTACCGCTGCCGCGAGAACAACCAGTCGCGCAGCTTGTAGGTGATCTTCGCTTCGCCGCGCCCGCGCTTCACGAGCCAGTCAATGGCGGCGCGCTTGCCCTCGGCCAGCGACAAACCCGCCAACGACAGGCTGCCATCGGCGGTGCGACAATGCGCCGCGTACGGCACTTCGTCCGTGCAGCACAGTTGCCCCTGGGCGATCTTCGCGTCCTTCTCCGCATCGCCCGACTTCGGCGCAAAGATGCCAGGAATCGCGATCCCAAACTTCTGCGCAAACGCGAAGTCGCGTTCGTCGCCAGCGGGCACCGCCATGATGGCGCCCGTGCCGTAGGTGACGATCACGTAGTCGGCGATCCACACCGGAATGCGCCCGCGCGGGTCATTCGCCGGATAGAGCGGGTTCTGCGCGTACGCGCCGGTCCACACACCGGACTTGTCCTTCGCCAGATCCGTGCGTTCCATCTCGCTCTTGCTCGCCGCGGCCTTCTGGTAGGCCTCGACGGCACCGCGCTGCGCCGCCGTGGTGATCGCAGCGACCAACGGATGCTCGGGCGACAGCACCATGAACGAAGCACCAAACAGCGTGTCGGGTCGCGTCGTGAAGACGCGGATCTTCGTGCCCTCGTGCCCAGCAACGTCGAAGTCGATCTCGGCGCCTTCACTCTTGCCGATCCACTCGCGCTGCATCGTCTTCAACGACTCGCTCCAATCGAGCGTGTTCAGCTCGGACAGCAAACGCTCCGCGTACTCGGTGATCTTCAGCACCCATTGGCGCAACGGACGGCGTTCGCACGGGTGATCCCCACGCTCACTCTTGCCGTTGATGACTTCGTCATTGGCCAGCACGGTGCCCAGGGCTTCACACCACCACACCGGCGCATTCGACTCGTAGGCGAGCCCGCGCGCGTGCAGTTGCTTCCAGATCCACTGCGTCCACCGGAAGTACGCCGGGTCCGCGGTGCTGATTTCGCGATCCCAGTCGTAGCTGAAGCCGAGGCGCTGCAGCTGGTCGCGGAACGTGTCGACGTTGGCCGCCGTGGTCTTGGCAGGATGCGTATTGGTCTGGATCGCGTATTGCTCCGCCGGCAGGCCAAACGCGTCCCACCCCATCGGGTGCAGCACGTTGAAGCCCTTGGCGCGCTTCCACCGCGACACGATGTCGGTCGCGGTGTAACCCTCGGGGTGGCCGACGTGCAGGCCGGCCGCCGACGGGTAGGGGAACATGTCGAGCGCGTAGAACTTCGGCTGCTTCGGATCAAAACCCGGGTCCCCGGGGTTCTTGGCCCGGAACACCTTGTGCTCCAGCCAGAACTGCTGCCACTTGGGTTCGATGGTGGCGGGATCGTACGTCTGCTTCTGCTCGGTCATGGCGGTTCGCGATTGGGCGAAGCAGTATGCCCATTGCCCGCGGCAGGCTCCATCCGGAAGTGGTTCTCGGCAGCGCGGCCTACATCCCGGAGGCGACGCAGCATCTGCATGCCCCATCTACCTTGCAAATTTGCAGACAGACTGCATAATTGCAAGGATGCTGAGGAGGACCCTTGGACCACGAGTAAGCGAGAAGTTGCGCAACTTCCCGGTTGTTGCACTGCTGGGACCTCGCCAGGTTGGCAAGACGACTCTGGCCCGGATGGTCGCCGACGAGATCAGCAAGGCGGCGGTCTACCTCGATCTGGAGAGACCTGGCGACCGCGCCAAACTATCGGAAGCGGAGCTCTACCTTGCCCGCCAGGAGCGCAAGCTGACCATCCTGGACGAGGTACAGCGCATGCCCGAGCTGTTCCCACTCCTGCGCAGCGTCGTCGACGACCGCATCCGAAAAGGCGAAAAGGCGGGGCAGTTCCTGATCCTCGGCTCGGCTTGCCGCGATCTCCTCAGACAGTCCTCCGAGTCCCTTGCCGGTCGCATTGCCTATCTCGAACTCGCCCCATTCGACATCACCGAGACAAGCCAACCACGTCGCAAGCCAGATATCGACCGCCTGTGGGTCCGTGGCGGATTCCCCCCCAGCTTCCTGGCGCGGTCCGATGCCGACAGCCTTGGGTGGCGCGAGCAATTCGTACGCACCTACCTCGAACGTGACCTGCCCAACCTCGGCCTCCGGGTATCCAGCGAGCTTCAGCATCGCTTCTGGTCGATGCTGGCCCACAGCCAAGGCGCCCAACTCAACTCGGCTCGCTTTGCGGCCAGCCTCGGCGTCGCCGTCAATACGGTGCGCCACCACCTCGACATCCTCACCGAGCTCTTCATGGTGCGCCAACTGGTGCCTTGGTCGGGCAACAGCCAGAAGCGTCTGGTGAAGTCGCCGAAGGTCTACGTCCGGGACTCCGGACTGACTCACGCCCTGACCAACATCCCCGATCTCGAAACGCTACTCGGGCATCCGCTTTGCGGTGAGTCCTGGGAGGGCTTCGTGATCGAAACCTTGCTCTGCAACCTGCCCTCGACGTGGCGAGCGAGCTACTACCGAACGGGGGCTCAAGCCGAAATCGACCTCGTACTGGAAGGCCCCAAGCGCCAGGTCTACGCGATCGAGATCAAGAGGTCGCTGGCACCAACGTTGAGCCGCGGCTTCCACAATGGGTTTGTCGACATCAAGGCAACACGAGGTTTCTGCATCACTCCGGGAGGCGAGTCGTTTCCCCTCACCAAGGATGTGGAAGCAGTCCCGCTAGTGGAGTTCTGCAAGACCTTCGCAGAACTCGTGAAGTAGGGAAGCAGCACAGGAAGTCCGCTGGGTATCGCCAACGAGCGCCAGAATCGGCAAACTGCCCACATGCGTTCCCAGAACGACCTCGCCTTCCATCTGCGCATGGCCGCCATGGTGATCTTCTCGATGTTCCTCGAGCACCTCGCCGCGACCCGCCTGCCGGATTGGTCGTCGCCGCGCATCGGCGTGATCACGTTCGTGCTTGGCCTCATCTGGGTGGCCCTGTTCGCCTGGCAGCATGGCAACGAGCAGCGAGAGCGCCTGCGCATCCTCGAACGCCGGCTCACCGAGCTTGGCGAGCGCACCGAGAATCTCGAGGACGAACGTCGCGCACGCCGCGCGCTGCCGCCGCTGTGATTGGGGGCGGCTACTTCGCGCCCCAATAACGCAGCACAAACGCGGGCGGCACGTTGCGCACGATCGGACCGATGCGCTCAAAACCATCAAACCGCTCGGCCATCAACGCGCGGAAGCGACGTGCGGCCTTCATGCCATAAGCATGCACATACTGGAACGTGCGGAAGTCGGCGTGCGTACCACGAACGCTGTCGACAATGCCCGTGATCACCGCATCCTGCACCGCGGGCGGCAGGCTCGCAAACGGCAATCCGGACACGATGCGCGCGGGCCGCGGCAGGTTGCGTTCGGCGAGGATCTTGGTCACGTCGGCCGCGGAGCCGAGATGGAAGTCCATCGTCGGATACCGATGCACGAGCAGCTGATGGAAACGCGGCTCGAGTTCGATGCCGAGGTACTTCGCGCCGGTCGGCAAGGACTCGCGCACGATTGCCGTGACCGGGCCCGTGCCGGGACCGTATTCGACGATGAGCTGGCCAGGTTGCAGCTCGAGGCGACCGACCAGGGCGCGCGCGAGGTAGCGCGAACTCGGCAACACCGCGCCAACCGAGCCCGGGTTCTTGAGGAAGGTGCCGAAGAACCCAAGTCCATCGCGCAGGCGTTTGGGCTTGGCCGAGGATTCACGCGCGCGGGTCGGGGCGTTCACCCCTGCAACATTGCCGAGACAGCCCCGCGCGCACAAGCGTCGTTTGCCCGTCCGCGGGCAACCGTGGCGCTGGCAGGGCGCGGCACCGCCAAAACCTGCTCAAACCAGGGCATCCCCTAGCACTTCGACCACCCCCCGCCGAACCCGCGCCGAACAGGCCAGCCGGCAGCCTTCGGGCACCCCCATCCGATCCAGCGTGCCGGCCTCGTGGTCCTCGGGCGGCTCCAGGGCATCCGCCGGGTCCAGGGTCACGCGCACGGCATCCGTGCCACACATGCCCCGGGTGCACCCGGTCATGATCTCGACGGTGGCCATCTCCGCTGCGGCCAGCAGGGTCGTGCCGGGCTGCACGAAGACGGTTTTGCCAGCGGCGCGGAAGCGCACCTCAACGAGATCCATGGGGATCTGATACCGCCCTGCAGGCATCCGCGAAAGCAGGAATCCGCCCACCTTGCGGCGAGGAATTGCACGAAAGCCGCGCCGTTCCGAATTGTGACGCCGGGGTCCGACCCTACGCTGCCCGCCCATGGAGCTGCACGCGCTCGACTGGACGATCATCGTCGCCTACTTCGCCGTCTCGCTTGGCATCGGCCTCTACTTCAAGAACCGCGCGGGCTCGAGCTTCGTCGAGTACTTCGCTTCGGGCCGCTCCTTGCCGTGGTGGATCGCCGGCACCTCGATGGTCGCGACCACGTTCGCCGCGGACACGCCACTCTGGGTGACTGGCAAGATCGCGTCGTACGGACTCGCGGGCAACTGGCTGTGGTGGTCGTTTGCGTTCAGCGGCATGTTGACCGTGTTCGTGTTTGCGAAGTTGTGGCGGCGAGCCGAAGTGCTGACCGACGTCGAACTCATCGAAATGCGCTATGCCGGCCAACCGGCCGCATTCCTGCGCGGGTTCCGCGGCTTCTACGTCGCCGTCGTGATGAACTCGATCATCATCGGCTGGGTCACCAAGGCGATGGCGGGCGTGCTCAAGCAGACCGTGCTGTTTGACGCCTCGGCGGTCGCGGGGGCGGCGAGCAGCCACAACGACTTCTACCTCGTCGCGATCATGCTGCTCGTCACGGGTGCGTATTCGGTGATTTCCGGCATGTGGGGCGTGGCGATCACCGACATGGTGCAGTTCGTGCTCGCGATGGTCGGCTGCACGGCATTGGCCGTCGTCGCTGTCGCCCACGGCGGTGGCACACAGGCACTGCAGGAGAAGGTCACCGCCAACTTCGGCGAAGGGGCGCAGGCATTCTCCTACATCCCCGAATTCGGCGGCGTCGACCCGTGGATGCCGGTTGGCGTGTTCCTGGCGCTCGTGCTGTCGCAATGGTGGGCAAGCTGGTACCCGGGTGCGGAGCCGGGTGGTGGTGGTTACATCGTGCAGCGCATGGCCTCCTGCAAGGACGAACGGCACGCCGTGAAGGCGACGCTGTTCTTCCAACTCATGCACTACTGCGTGCGCCCGTGGCCATGGATCATGGTCGCGTTCGCAGCGCTGGCCATGCACCCCGAACTGCGCAGCTGGGCGCTCATGAAGGATCCTGGCCCCGGCCAGAATCCGGAGCTCGCGTTCCCAAGCCTGATCCGCGAACTGGCGCCAATCGGCCTGCGCGGCCTCATGCTCGTCACGTTCGCGGCGGCGTTCATGTCGACGGTGAGCACGCAGATGAACTGGGGCGCGTCGTACCTCGTCAACGACCTCTACAAGCGCTTCCTCTGCCCCAACGCGACCGACGCGCAACTCATGCGCGCCTCGCGCCTCGCATCGGGCCTCGTGCTGCTGCTCGGCGGCGCCGTGAGCTACTACATGGTCGTGCAGGAAGTGAAGATCGACATGGCCTGGCAGTTCCTGCTGGCGCTCGGCGCGGGTGTCGGCGCGGTGTTCATCCTGCGCTGGTTCTGGTGGCGTATCAACGCGTGGAGCGAGATCACGGCGATGGTCGGTTCGATCGGCTTCTACGCCCTGTTCAGCAACTGGGGAACGACGGCCGAACTGCCCACGGAGTACCGCAGCCTGCTCGTGGCCACCTCCACCCTCGGCGTCTGGCTGCTCGTCACGTTCCTGACCCCGCCCGAGCCGCAGTCTCATCTGCAGGCTTTCTACCGGAAGATCCGCCCCGATGGCCCTGGCTGGGGACCGATCGCCAGGACGACCCCGGATATCGTGCGCGACGGCCTCCTGGGCCGCGGCATCCTGTGCGCTGTGCTCGGTACCACCGTCGTCTGGTTGACACTGCCAGGCATCGGCGCGGTAATCTTCGGCGAGATGACGAAGGCCATGCTGTGCCTCGGCGGCGCCGCGCTCGCCGGGTTCCTGCTGATGCGCCTCGTCGGCCGCAGCAACCCGACGGCGCCGATCTCGGGGTAGGATTCCGGGCCGCCATTCCGCTCGCAACATGACGTCCGATCCAGGTGAAACCGACTTCAGTCGCACCGTCTACTCGGTGCCTAGCCCGGGCGTTGGCAACCAGAGCAATCGCCTGCCGGTTCTCGTGGTGCTGCGCGGCGAACAAGTCGGTCGCCGCTACCTGCTCAACGAGAACGCGCTGGTGCTAGGACGCCGCGCCGAACGCGCGCAGCTCGTCGTGCCCGGCGACGCCCAGATCTCGAGCGTACATTGCCGCATCGAGCGCGGGCCACAGCCGCAGACCTGGCAGCTCGTCGATCTGGCTTCGACGAATGGCACCTACGTCGAAGGGCAGCGCATCACGACCGCCATGCTGCACGATGGCGATCGCATCCATCTCGGCGAGACGGTCTTCAAGTTCTGCTTCCATGACGAACTCGAAGAGGAGTTCCACCGCCAGGTCGACCACCTGATGAACGTGGACGACCTCACGGGCCTGCCCGTGCAGCGCGTCTACCAGATGCGCTTCCACGAAGCGCTGGCCAGTTGCACACGCCAGCAGCGGCCGCTCGCTGTGTTCATGATGGACATGGACGGCCTGAAGAAGATCAACGATACGCACGGCCACCTGCTCGGCGCGCATTCGATCGCCACCGTCGGCCGGCGCCTCGGCGACATCGTGCACACCGCCGGTGGCACGGTGAGCCGCTTTGGCGGCGATGAGTTCTCCGCGTTTGTGCCCGGCGCTGACACCGAAGCCTGCCTGGCCCTCGGCGAACGTATGCGCGCGTGTGTGCAGGACGAACCGATCGTGCGCGGCACCCAAACGGCAACGCCGACCATTTCGATCGGCGTCGCGGTGTTTCCGACGGACGGCACCGTCGCCGAGGCGCTGACGCGCCGCGCCGACGAGGCGCTCTATCGGGCGAAAGCTGCGGGGCGCAACCGCGTCAGCGTCTAGGCGCCCGACGCGGCGCGCGCAACCGGATCACTGGATCGTGAGACGCATCGCGTTCGACACGATGTAGCTGACCGGCGTGCTGGCCGCCGGCTCGAACATGAGGAACTGGAACGCGAGCTGCAGACCGACGAACCCGGCATCGTTCGGAATCGGCGCATTGAAGCGCAGCGTGCCGTCCAACCCGGAGAGCAGGAACCCGACCGAAGTCGGCGTCGCCAGGTACGAGTAGCAGCTGGCACCCAGGCCATACGCGCCGAGGTTCAGCGGCGTCGGCGCCATCACGAAGTCGCCCATGGCGAACGCGGGCAGGGAAGGCTGGCAGCGGATCGCGCCAACCTGCAGCTGCAGGTTGCCGATCTGCGGGATGCCGTTCCAGAGGTCCATGACCGGGCTCATGCCCGTCGTCGGCGACACGCAGCCTTCGCCGATCGGCTCGACACCGACGCCAAACGGGCCGGGCACGAGGTTCTGGCCGAGCGCCGCAAAGTGGCCGAAGTACGGGCCAAGCGCCTGCGCGAACGGCGGGTTGTAGCCGCTCGGCGTCGCGTAGGGCATGTAGGCCTCACCTTGGTCGATGACGCCGTTGGCGTTGGTGTCAACGAGGCTCAGCACACCGTCGTTGGTGCCACCGTTCTCCCACAGGATATTCACGTCGCCCGACGACGACGTCGAGAAGCCCCACGTCGACCCACCGAGCGTCTGCACGACGACGAGCGCGTGGTTGAGGAAGTTGATCGGCGCCATGCCGGCATAGGTGTTGTTCGACAGGTTGCAGTAGAGATTGATCTCGCCTGCATCGATCACCTGGTTCTGGTTCGCATCGACGACGCGATAGACGAGCCCCGAGACCGGCTGGCCGTTGAGGTTGATGTCGCCTTCGGTCGACGTGCGATAGCTCGACGCGAGGTAGTAGACCGGCTCGCCGTTGGGGCCACCGTTTGGCACCACATCGCAGAAGCGCGCGTAGTTGTTGCGGCGGCCGGCCACCGACGCCGACTGGATGTCCCAGTTGGGGAAGAGCGAAGTGCTCGGCACGCGCGGATCATCAAAGTCCGGGTGCACGGGCAGCTCGTTCAACGTCGAAGCGTTGAACCACACTTCGGCAGTGGCAACACCGTTGTTGTCCGTGAAGCCGTACCAGCAGTTCATCTCCGGTTGCACGGTGTAGTTGTAAGCCGGCGGATTGCTGCCCGAGATCAGCACGCCATTGACGTTGGCGCCCTGCGCAAACGCGATGACCTTGCCACCCGGCAGCACGCGGATCATGCGCCAGAAATCGCGGGAGATCGTCACCGGGCCGGTGTTGCCGGGCACCGTGAGGCCCATCGTACTCGAGACGAACATGCTCTGCTCGCCCGCGTCCATCGCATTGCCGTTGCCGTTGCTGTCGACGAGGCGGTGGATGCCGTGCGTGAAGCCGAGGCTCGACGGCGCGCTGTTGTCGAGCGCCACGTAGA
>JADZDL010000246.1 GCA_020851075.1 Planctomycetota bacterium
CCCCGATCATGCAGGCACCCAAACCCTCGGCTTCGGCCGCCAATTGGAGGTTTTGGCCCAACAGGGCCGCATCGACCGTCGCCTGTAGGAACAGTTCGAAGCTCTGCGCTTGAACCGCCGTGCCATGACGGCCGCACGCGGCCGCGATCTTGTGCAGGTCCGCGCAGATCGCGAAGAACACCGGCGCTTCGCTGATGTGAGGCTGCCCCGAACACAGCCGCGCACACTCGCCTTTGCGCTGCGCATCGCAAACCGCAATCACCGCATAGGCCTGGATGAAGCTCGAGGTCGACGCATACCGCGCCGCATCGACGAGCCGTTCGAGCTGTTCCTGCGGCACCGGATCCGCGTGATAGCGGCGATGCGAACGATGGCGAAACATCTGCGCCACCGTGCTCCACGGTTCGCCATGCAGCGCGCAGACTGCCGCGCGCAGATCCTCGGGCCGATCGAGATCGGCACGCACCCACGCATTGCTCGACGGCAAGACCTGCAGACGCGAACGGTCCGCGCGCACGAGGTCGCGCAGCACCGCGCCGGGGCGCGCAATCTCGCCAAACACCGCGCGCGTCATCGCCACGGGATGCCCTGGTTGATCACGAAACAGCGGCAGCGCGATACCACAACCCGAACGCTCGAGACACGCGAGTAGACCAAGCACGGTGTCCGCCATCACGAGCGCGTGATCGACCGGAAACACCACGACCTTGGTCACCGCGGGCGAAAGCGCCGCATTCGCCGCGCGCAGGCTATCAGCCATTTCGCCGCCTTCTGGCACCTGCACGATGCGCACCGCGGCCGCCGACGGCAGGGCCGCAGCCCCCGAACGGCGCACGACGAGCACTTCGTCGACGCCCGCCGCCCGGCACTGCAACACGATGCGTTCGATCGCCGTCGTGCCCCCGAGATCGAGCAGAGCCTTGTCGGCGCCCATGCGCACGCCAAGCCCCGCCGCTGGCACGATGGCGACGATCGTCATCTCAGCGAGCCCGGATTTCGCTGAGCGTCACGAGCGACTCGACCTTCCATTCCTTGCGGAACGCGTCGGCGTCGGGATCTTCGCGATCCGCAATCGCCATCACGACGACGGGCACCGCACCAACTTCGAGCACTGCGTCGATCGCCTTCTTCGCCGAACCACCGGTCGTCACCGTGTCCTCGATGATGCAGACCTTCTGCCCCTTCACGAGATCACCTTCGATGCGCGAACCCGTGCCGTGGCCCTTCGCTTCCTTGCGAACGAGGAACGCGTGCAGATTCTGCCCGGTCTCAAACGACAACGCCGCGACCGCGCTCGCGAGCGGATCGGCGCCCAGCGTGAGCCCACCGACCGCGGTGATCTCGGGATAGGCCTTGAGCTTCTCGAGCAGCAGCTTGGCGATCAGCCACAACCCCTCAGGGTGCAGCGAGACCTTCTTGCCGTTGATGTAGAAGTCGGAGCGCTTGCCGGACGCGAGCACGATGTCGATGCCGTCCTTGTAGGCGCGTTCGCGGATGAGCTGGAGGAGGCGGTTCTTTGCCGCAGCGGGTTCGAACTTGGTCGTCACGCGAAAGAGGGATACCGCCCAAGGCATGGCGTGTCCAAGGCCGTGCGCCACCACCTTGCTTTGCGCTGCAAAGCCGGTATCGTCTTCGCGATGAGCGCCAACACGCCGCCCGAACCACGCCCCTCGATGCTCGGCATGCTCGATCGCGTCCTGCGCGGCGGCTTCACGCAGCGCGAAGTGCTCGCTGGCGGTCGCATCGAGGTCCCCGTCGCCGGACTCGTGCGGCTCAGCCTGCTGCTCGGCGCCGGCTACGGCATCAGCCTTGGCTGCTATTCGCTGTTTGGCGGCGCTCCGCAAGCCTGGCTGCAGATGCTCGCCAGCGCGCTGAAGGTGCCGCTGCTGTTCCTGCTCACGCTGGTCGTCTCGTTCCCGTCGCTCTACGTGTTTGCGGCGCTGCAGCGCCTGCCGCTCGACTTCCGCAACACGCTGAAGTTGATGCTGCTCGCCATCGTCGTGCACCTGACCGTGATCGCGAGTCTCGGCCCCGTGTTTGCATTCTTCGCCGCGAGCACGACGAGTTATCCCTTCCTGCTGCTACTGAACGTCGCCGTCTTTGCGATCGGCGGCCTGTTGGGCCTCATGGTGCTGCGGCGCGCGACGCGCGACATATTCACGCCGCCGAGTGCCGCGAAGACCACCGCGCCCGTGGCTCCACCCGCCGCAGTGGCCAACCCCGAAACCACTCCGGAAACCAGCCCCGAAACACCAGCCACACCCGCGGCAACGCCATGGCCGGCCACCGTGACCACAGCCAGAATCAGCCACCAAGGCGCCGAACAGGCCCGCCGCCTCATGGGCGTCTGGTGCTGCGTCTACGGCGTGGTCGGCGCGCAGATGGGCTGGCTGCTGCGACCCTTCCTCGGCAGCCCCGACGCGCCCTTTGAGTGGTTTCGACAACGCGACGGCAACTTCCTGGTCGCCGTGCTGAGCACGATCGGCAAACTGTTCCACCCATGATCTTCGCCGCAGCGGAGAACCTGCTGCGCGGCGAGATCACGGCTACGCCCCGCCCCCGCACCTGCGTCCTGCTCGGCGCTTCGGGCTGTGCACTGGCAGGTCTGGCCCTCGGGGCCTCTTCGGGCGAATGGCGCCTCGCGGTCTACGCGGCCATCAAGGTGCCACTGCTGATCGTGCTCACGGCGGCACTGTGCATGCCGAGTTTCTACGTCGTAAACACCGTGCTCGGCCTGCGCGACGACTTCGCCCTCGCCTGCCGCGGTCTGCTCGCCGCGCAAGCGACGCTCGGCGTGATGTTGGGCGCGTTGGCACCGATGCTCATCTTCCTGTCGCTCGGCACCAACGACCCGTACGCGGTGACGCTGCTCGATGCCCTGCAGTTTGGCGCGGCAACGTGGGCAGCCCAGCAGGTGCTCGCGCGGCACTACCGACCGCTCATCCTGCACAATCCACGGCACCGTCTCGCCCTGCGCGGCTGGTTGGTGCTGTTTGCCTTCACAGGCATGCAACTGGCCTGGGTCCTGCGGCCGTTCCGCGGCACGGAGGGTTTTGGCGTGCAGTTCCTGCGCGCGGAGGCATTCCAACAAAACGCCTACATCGTGCTCCTGGAGCACTTCGCGCGGCTCTGGCGATGATGGCGCGTTAGCCTGTTGGCATGTCCAAGGCGAGCACCCCGGTCGATCACGCGCTGTTTGAGTTCATCGCCAGGACGACGATCCAGGAAGACGACCTGCTGCGTTCGTTGCGCGAAGCAGCCGCGCGCGAAGGGTTGCCCGAAATCCACATCGCGCCCGAACAAGCCGCCTTCCTGCAGCTGATCCTGCGCGCCGCGAACGCGCGCACGGTCATCGAAGTTGGCACGCTAGGCGGCTATTCGGCGATTGCGATGGCGCGCGGCTTGCCCGCCAACGGCCGCGTGATTACGCACGAACTCGATCCCAAGCACGCGGCGTTCGCCGAACAGTGGATCGAGCGCAGCGACCAGCGCGGCAAGATCGAGGTCCGGGTTGGCAACGCCGTGCAGACGCTGCCGAGCCTTGCCGATGGCTCCGCCGACGCCGTGTTCCTCGATGCCGACAAGCCCGGCTACGTCACCTACCTGCAGCACGCGATGCGCCTGCTCCGCCCGGGCGGCATCCTGCTCGCGGACAACGTTCTCGCCGATGGCGAAGTGTCCGATCCGAAGGCGACTTCGACGACGGCCCTCGCCATTCGCAGATTCCTCGCTGCGGTGCAAGCCACGGTTTCGCTACGATCTGTCATCGTGCCGCTGGGCGATGGCTGCCTGTTCGGCGTCAAGGACGAATGAAGCCCAACACAAGGTCTTCGCAGCAAATGTCGTCGAACCCGATGTCGTCGAGCCCAAAGTCCAACAGCCCCAGCTCGCAGGCGATGGCCGCCGATCCAACCCCCAGGGCGCTCGCTCAGGCGCTGGTCGTCGTCGCCGACTTCCCCGCCGCCGAGGCCGCGGTGACCGCCGGCACCGACAGCGCACGCCTCGTCGTGCTGGCCGGTCAGGACGAAGGGCCCGCCTACGCAGCGGCCCAGCAGGGCGTCGCGCAAGGCCGCGGCCCGCTGCCAACGCGCCCGCACCAGCCGCCGTGGCGCACGCTCGTTGTGATCCCAACCTACAACGAGAAGGACAATCTCGAGTCGATCGTGCGCGCGATCCACGACTACCTCGACACCGACGTGCTCATCGTCGACGACGGCTCGCCCGACGGCACGGGTGCGATCGCCGACCGCCTCGCTGCCGCCGATCCGCGCATCCACGTGCTGCACCGCCAGGGCAAGCAGGGCCTCGGTACGGCCTACCTGGCCGGGTTCGCGTTCGCCTTCGAACGCGGTGGCTACGAACGCGTCTGCGAGATGGACGCCGACTTCAGCCACGCGCCGTGGGATCTACCGCGCCTCGTGATGGCGTCCGAACACCACGAACTCGTCATCGGCAGCCGCTACGTGCGCGGTGGCTGCACAGTCGGCTGGGACTTCAAGCGGCGCATGCTGTCGCGCGGCGCCAATCTCTACACGCGCCTGTGGCTGTCGTCCGGCATTCGCGACAACACGGCGGGATTCCGCTGCTTCCACACCAAGGCCCTGCAGCAGCTCGATCTCGCGTCGATCTCCGCGCAGGGTTACGCGTTCCAGATCGAAATGGCGTTCCGCATGGTGCGCGCGGGCTTCAAGGTGCGCGAAGTGCCGATCCACTTCATCGACCGCCAGGTCGGCAAGTCGAAGATGGACGGCAAGATCGCGCGCGAAGCCCTGCTGCTCGTGCCGAGGCTGCGCGGCAAGGTCAAGAAGACCCGCCGCTGAGCGCGTAGCTGGGTCAGGCATCTTTCGTCGCATACGAAAACAGCATCTTGGCGACGAGCGCATCGTCCATGGCCGCATCGTCGTTCACTTCTTCGATGACTGCCAGGAAGTAGAAGAAGTCAAAGAGACTGCAATACCTGACGCCGTTGGATTGAAACTCAATCCGACCTCCCGTTTCTTCGATTGGGAAGAAGCCAAGCTCGGCATGCAAGCTCACAGGCGCTTGTGCAAAAATCTCGATTGCCTCGGATTCAGGGCTAAGCGCGTGATTCCTGCAAAAGGAATCAAGGGTCGCACCTTGGCGGAACAGACGGACCAAGTCCATGAGCTGCATGTTGCTACCGCATTCCACAGTGAGAGCAACCAATCACGACGGCACGTGATCGCCTCGCAAGCGATCACGGTGCTGCGTCGGCGAGCAGGCGCCGACGCAGCCGCCGCAGACCGCGCACTCAGGCGATGCCAGTGCCCGCCGCGAGCCGGTCCTGCTCGATGTCGCTGATCATGCTCTCGGTGATGTCCCCCGTCGGGTAGACGCCTTCGAAGCACGCCTTGCAGAACTCGAGGTCACGATTGCCGGCCGTGCGCACCGCATCGACCATCTCCTCGATGGTCTGATACAGCACGTAGTCGGCGCCGAGTTCCTTCGCGATCTCTTCGTTGGTGCGGCCGCGCGCGACGAACTCGCGCTTGGTCGACATGTCGATGCCGTAGAGACACGGGAACAGCAGCGGCGGCGAATAGCTGGCCAGGAAGACCTTCTTGGCGCCCATCTGCCGCGCGATCTTGACGATCTGCCGACTCGTATTGCCGCGCACGATCGAGTCGTCGAGGATGATGACGTTCTTGCCTTCGAACTCGGCGCGAATCGGGTTCAGCTTGGCCCGGATCGAATCCTGGCGCGCCTTGTCGTTCGGCATGATGAAGGTGCGGCCGACGTAGCGGTTCTTCACGAAGCCTTCGCGGCAAGGCAGGTTCAACACCTCCGCCATCGTCTGGCCCGCGGTCTTCGCCGATTCGGGCACCGGGATCACGACATCGGCCTGCAGGCCACGGGCATGGAACTCGCGACCGAGCCGGCGGCCGAGCTCCATGCGCGCTTCGTAGACCGACGTGTTGTCGAGGAAGGAGTCCGGGCGCGAAAAGTAGATGTACTCGAAGATGCACGGACGGTGCGGCTTCTGGCCGACCTGCACGAAGTGCGGCACGCGGTCCTTGCCGATCCAGAGCATCTCGCCGGCCTTCAGGTTGCGGACGACTTCGTAGCCCGAAACGTCGAGCACGACGGATTCGCTGGCCACCGCGTAGAAGGTGCCCGCGGGCGTCACCTTCTTGCCAAAGATGATCGGCTTGATCCCGTAGGGATCGCGGAAGGCATACATGCCCTCACTCGTGATGCCGACCACCGAGTAGGCGCCCTTCACGCGCGTGAACACTTCGTTCACCGCGACCTTCACGTCGTCGACCGTGATCGGGTTGTTCAACCGGCGCATCAGCGCGTCGGCAAACACGTAGAGCACGACTTCGAGGTCGCAGTTGCTGCCGAGATGGATGTTGCGCTGCCCGAAGTAGGTGCGCTTCAGCTCGTGGAAGTTGGTGACGTTGCCGTTGTGCGCCATCGCGATGCCGACTGGATAGTCGAGCCAGAACGGCTGCACGTCCGCGCGGTCGCCGAGACCGACGGTCGGGTATCGCACGTGACCGACGGCGAGCGGGCCATGAAGGCGCTGGATGTGTTTGTCTTGAAAGACTTCGCGAACGAGTCCGAGGCCCTTCTTGGCCTGGAACTTGTCCTTGAAGGTCACGACGCCAGCAGCGTCCTGACCACGGTGTTGAATCGCCAAGAGACCGCTGAGTACGTCGTGGATCGCGTTCGACTCAGGCGGACCAAAGATCGAGATGAAGCCGCACATTGGGGCAAGGGAGCTTACCATCCGCGCCGCGATGGCCAACCTTTGCAACTTGGACGGCGTGATCCTGCCCGAGGCGGACACGCGCATCTCCGTGCTGGACCGGGGCTTCCTGTTCGGCGACTCAATCTACGAAGTGGTCCGGACCGAGGGCGGCGTGCCGTTTGCCTGGCCCGAACATTTCGCCCGCCTGGTGACTTCGGCCGTTGCCATGCGCATGCCGCTCGACCTGGACGAAGCGACCGTCGCCCGCCGGGTCGCCGAGACGGTGCGCGCCGCCGACCACGGCGACAGCTACGTCCGCCTCGTCGTGACCCGAGGTGTAGGGGAAGCGCCAAACATCGACCTCGCCTACGCGACGGGCAAGCTGTCCTGGCTGCTCATGGTGCGCAAACTGCCGGTGATGTCGGGCAAGTCCGCAAGGCTGGCGGTCATCGACCGATTGCGCAACGACCGCCGCGCGCTCGACCCCGCCATCAAGAGCGGCAACTACCTGAACTCCGTACTCGGCCTCGCCGAAGCGAAGGAACTCGGCGCCACGGATTGTGTGATGCTGAATACCGACGGTTTCGTCACCGAGGCATCCACCGCCAATGTGTTTGCCCGCATTGACGGCAGTTGGTGCACGCCGACCCTCGAGGCTGGCATTCTCGTCGGGGTCACGCGCCGGCTACTCATCGATTTTCTGCGTGGGGCCGGGGAGGACGTTGTTGAGCGCGACCTGACTGCGCACGACCTGAACACGGCCGAAGAGATCTTCCTATCGAGTTCGCTGCGGGATGTGGGACCCGTCACTCATCTCAATGGCCGAGCGCTCCACGGGGGCGCGGAAGGGCCGCAGACGATGGGCCTGTTGCAGCGCTTCCGCGAACACTCGCGAACCCTGCTGCAGCAGAAGTACGCGCCGCATTGGCGGGCGCTCGTCGGCTAGACAGGAAGTATCTCGCGCTGACGGATCCGACCTAACGAATCAGGCCAGAACGCCAGCAACGATGGCCTGGATCCGCTCCAGCGCGCTGCGGTAGCGAGCTTTCGCCTGCTCCGACGCCTTGACCGCGGCAAGAATGCCATCGATCGAGAGGTTGGCAGGGGCTGCCAACGGATACTTGCGCGGACGCCCGGGGCCACGCTTCACGGGCAGCGCGACAATTGGCGAGGCTTCAGGAGCTGCAGCCTTCGCGGCTTTCGCCTTAGCCTTGGACTTGCGGGCGACCTTGCCGGTGCCACGCTTGGCAGACTTCACGATGCCGAGCATCGCCTGCGCGCGGCCAAACATGACCGGGTGGATTGTGAGTTTCTTCTTCGCCGCGACCTCCGCCACTTCCTGGAAGGTAGCGCTGCGATTTTGCTTCACATACTCAAACAGGAGTTCCCACGCGGGGTTGGTCTTCTTGGCTGCCATTTCGGTTGCTTGCAAGCTAGGGGTGTTGGTGGGTACCAACACACCGATTTTCGGAGATTTTCGCGCTCATTCGCAGTTCATGCAAGCTGAGACTGCCAAAAGAAGGCTCCGAATCCCTGCAACCAATCAATTTGCTCTGACCACATCCCAACTCTCACCTGGCGCGAGCAGCAGGCTACGGCGGGGTTGTAGAGCCTTCTGAAGCAGGTAGAGGCTCTTCAGGGACATGCGTGGCAGCTGGGGCAACGACTGACAGAGGAACGCGTCATCGAGAATGACCAACTGCGGCTGCACCTTCGCGACAATCTCAAGCAATCTCGGGTTGCGAGGCGAAGCAATCATCGCGTCAACCGGGCCCTCCCCGACATCTTCGACTCCCAACGAAGGCCCGACCACCATCATGCGCGGCCCTTTGGGCTCGTCGAGTCGATAACTGCAGGACCAGGTCACCGAACCATCCTTGCCCTTGCTGCCAAGCGCGTGCATTTGAGTGCCCGCCGGAGGGCCAAACTTGGTGCCCTGCTCGACAAGCGGCATATCCGCCATGGCGACCGCTGGCAGGTGAAAGGCCGCATGCGTGAGCACGGGACGTGGCTGTTTGCCATTCATCATGCGAACGAGCAACTGGTCGTTGCGCCGGGTCATGTCGAGCGGTTGCGTGAGAATGCAGAACTCCGCGCGGCCCCAGACATATTCCTGGAGGTCCGCACCCGCGGGATCGACGAGGAAGCCACCACTCGGCGTCGCAAACAGCCACCCACCCATTGGCAGGCGGAAGAGACGCACGGTGCCATTGGGCACCGGATCCGCGGCGGATTTGGATAGGGACTTCAAACGCTCGTTCCACCAGGACGGCAACCCGCGCGCCTGGAAACCGGCGACCTCGCGGTTCATGCGGCGGTGAATCCGCTGGCAGAACTCCACGAAATCGACGCGCGGATACCGTTCGCACTCGCGGTCAATCTCCTCGAGGATCCCCATTCGCTGCACACCGCCAGCTTCTTCGGGCGCCTTGGAGCCATCGTGGATTTCGGGGCCGCGCTGCAGCAACCGCGCCGTGAGATCATTCCAGTAGGTAGCGGGTTTGCACGACGACTCGACCATGCCGGGTTTGGGCGGGAAGTCCGGCATCTTGCCCTGCAGCGCGTCGCGGTCCTTCACCAGCATGATGCTGGCGAACAAACCAGGATCGACGATCGGACTGCAACCAAACGTCCAACCGATGCGCGTCTGCGGCATCGGATCGGTGCTCTCGTCAAAGTCGTTCACGACCACTTGCAGATCCAGCACGGTCCCCGCATCCGCCTTGCGCCCCACGGGCAGGATCTCGGACCACGGGATCTTCGCTTCATAGGTCGTGATGCTCTGTTCTTTGTCGTGCAGGACGGCCATGCGCGCGGCGTGGCCGTCGAGAACGCGCGCCGTGCCGCGCAGGCGATCCCACTGCACGACTTCGCGCGCATTCTCATCGGCCAGCCAGAACTCGCGGTCCTCGGCGCGCCCGGGATCCGGCCCGTTGTTGCGCGTATTGCGGTCCGGGTCGAACGTGAACATCACCGAATCCGCGATCGGGATTTCGGAGAGTGTGAGCGAATTGGCATCCAGCCCGCGATGCCATTCGTCCTTCACGGAGCAGGCGAGAAACAGGTGCGTCTCGTCCCACATCAAGAAGGCAATTGCGTTGAGGTCGCGCGGCCCGTTCCAGGCATTCAGCGCGGTGCCCGAAATCTGCCGCGTGTCATCGAGGCGCATCGCCGGCAACTCTGGCCAATCCGAAAGTGTGCCATCGACCGTGATCTCCGCGTTGCCGCGCGGCAACACCACATGCTGGGGGACCAGCATGGGACCTGGTCGCTGCGCCCCAGGACCCTGCGGGGAAGGCGCCTGGGCAACGAGACTCGAGACCGCAACCAACAAGGGCAGGAGCTTCACTTGGAGAGGATCCTTCGCAGGGACAGGTAGTTCAAAACGGCGTTCGCAGTGGTGGTGCCGAGCAGCCCGAAACCGAGCTGCATCATCGCCCCCAGAACTGCTGCATGCAGCGCTGTGATCGGAATCCAGCGCCACCCTGCCGTGGTGCTATTCACCACGACGTAGGCGGCAACCGACCCGAGCAGGCCAAATACGTCCTGGACGGCAAGCCGGAAGAACACTTCTTCGGCAACCGCAGAGACCAGAATGAGCGCCAGCATGGGGGTTTCGCCGATCGGGCCAAACATGCGGCGGGCCTGCTCTTCCAGCTCGCGCAAGAAAGTGACGCGGGGGGAGATCCGGGCCACGAGGAACGCCCCCAACAGGCCGACAAGCAGCCCCAAACCCGCCGCCGCCAGCAGGCCGTGCTCGCCAATCGCGCGCGAATGCAGGATCTCGAGCCGATCCCGGGCCCACAACCACAGCAGGGCACCACCGAGCAGGACCGTGTAGATGCCGCCACCTACCACCGCCGACAAGCTGGCATCGGACGCCGGATCGGGTTCGGGTTCGTGTTCGCTCACTAGAGCCACCGCTGGCGCGGCCACGGCCCGATCACAAACCACGGCCGCCCAAGGTAGGCACTGCTCGGCACGGCGTCGAAGAAGCGGCTATCGCGACTGTCAAACGCGTTGTCGCCGAGCAGAAACCAGTGGCCCGCCGGCACGAATCGTGGCCAATCTCCCTGCGTCCCAGGGCTGCTGAAGTTGCGGTCGCGCACGGCAAACAGGTCGCGGAAGACCACCACCTTGCCAAGCCTCATCGACGTCGTGCCCAGGGCACCGACGTGCAGGTAGGTGCGGGGCTCCGCCGTGCGGATCGAAGTGCGATCCCCGTCCGGCCAATCGGCGTGTCGAGCGAGACAGAACATCGCGTCCGCTCGCCCATCGATGACCAGGAACGCGCGGTCATCCAGCCTGCCGAACTCGACGCGGTGCGCGCCACTGGCGATGGCGGGCAACGTCGCAGACTCGACATCCACACCATTCCGCCAGAGGGTGACGCGCCCATCGGCCGGCGTCCAGTGGAAGGTCAACGCTTCGCCGTTGGCATCGATCGTGCACAGCATGCCGGTCGGCAATTGCTGCACCTCCAGTTCGAGCCCGCAGTCGAAGACCCCCTTGTCGTCGCGAACGCCATCGAGGCCGCCGGTGGCGAGCACATAGCCAGAATCGACGGCGCGGGCCGTTCCGAGGCATCCTTCGGGCACAACGCGCCCCTGCAACGAACGGCGCCGCTGCGCGCAGGCGGCTTCGCGCAGCATCGAGCGAGCACCCTCCGACCCGACATCGAGGGGCGGCAATTCGATCGCACCCGCATCCATGCGCGCATCGCGCAGATCGAGCAGCGACTGCACGAGAGCCACCGGGCTCGGCGCGGTGGCCCAGACCACGCGCTGCGCCCGCGCCTCGATCGGATCCTTCTGCTCGCGCTGCATTCGCTGCCGATCCGGGCCCAACCACACGTCGCCATCGCGAAGGTCGATCCAACAAGCGTCCGGGTCGTCACCGCAGGCACCGATGCGCTTCACGAGTTGTTGGGTCGGATCCGACGGGTGCCCGACGACCACGAGGTCGTGGCGGTGGCACGCCGAACGGCTCGCGAGCTTGTCGACAAACACGAGGTCGCCCACGGTCGGATGGCCGTGCAGGGTGGGTTCCATGCTGCCGGTCGGCACCCGGTAGTAGTCGCCAAACCACCGGCAAAGGCCGAGGAACGTGATGATGGCGACGATGGCCACGAGCACGGCATCGCGCAGCAACGGCAGGGGATTGGACGTCCAGCTCGGCACAGGCATGCAGCGTAAGGGCAGGATCCGCGGGCGCGAACGCGTCAGGCGAAGAACCGTTCGTGCAACAGGGTGACGGTGCGTCGCAGCTCCGAACTCGGCACGACGATGGCGAGCGTGCCCCCGGGTGCCCCCTGCCCACCACAACGAACGGGAATGCCCGCAGCGCTGAGCGCCGCAAAAACCGCCGCGGCCCCGCCAGCCTCGATCGCGCGCGGATCGCCGACCACACCGACCACCGCCTGATCCCGTTCGATGCGCACCTCGCCCAGGGCACCAAGTCGCGTGAGGGCGGCCTCCGCCGTCGCCTCATCGAGCGCCAGCGTGAGCGCCGCCTCCGACACGGCGACCGGGCCGATGTCGGCGCTCAGTTCGTGGAGCTCGGCAAACACGCGCGCGAGGAACGCGTGCTGGGGCACCAGGCGCTGCGAGGAGACGGTGACCAGCGCCATCTTCGTGCGGTGCGCGATGGCGCGAACGGCCGGACGGTCCTTCACCGCCGTAGCCTCGATGCGCGTGCCGGGCGCCGCAGGTTCCTGCGTGTTGCGCACGAGAATCGGGATCCCACTCGTCATCGCGGGCACCATGGCGGCCGGATGCAGCACTTTGCTGCCGAACGACGCCAGTTCGCAGACTTCTTCAAAGCTCATGCTGCGAATCGGTTTCGCCATCGGCACGAGCTTGGGATCCGCGGTGCGCACCCCATCGACGTCCTTCCAGATCTGGATCTCCTCGGCGCGCACCGCGACCCCAAACAGGGCCGCCGAGTAGTCGCTGCCGTTGCGCCCGAGAGTCGTGATGTTGCCGTGTTCATCCGAGGCGATGAACCCCGTCACCACGGGCACTCCCTGCACCGCCACCAGCGCGTGCAGGATGCGGCCGTCGTCGGGCAACGGTCGGGCGCGGCCGTAGGCGCTGTCGGTGCGCAGGCCCGCCGCGAACGCATCGATCGCCTGGGCCGGAATCCCGCCAGCACGGAGCGCCGCGGCCACCGTGCGCGCGCAGCAGCGTTCGCCGTAGCTGGCCAGCAGATCGAGCGCCTTCGGACTTGCCGCTCCGACAAGGCGCAGCCCGCGGGCGAGGTCCTGCAGTTCGGCGAGCAGCGGGTCGAGCAGGTCTGCGGGCAGACCAAGTTCCCGCAGGATGGTGCGGTGTCGCTCGGCGATGGCACCCGTATCGGCCCCGCCGCCCGTGGCGCTAGCGGCCATGGCAAGCAGCGCATCGGTGACCCCGGCATGCGCGGAGACCACGACCACCGGCTGCCGCGAATGCTGCTGCCGGACGATCTCAACCACCTGGCGGATGCTGCGCGCATCCCCGACGGACGTGCCGCCGAACTTCATCACGATCACGCCCCGATCATGCAGTGCGCGTCCCTTGGCGAGAAGCCGGTGTTCGGCATCTTCGGTAGCGGGCCGCCGCGGCATAATCTTCGGCCTGCCTCGCCTCCCGCGGGGCGCCACGAACATGACTCGCATCGCGGACCTCATCCACGACTGGAACCAGACCGGCGGCACGTTCCGCCCGGCTCGCCCCCTTCAATTCGACGACGAAACCCTGCGCGACGGCCTGCAGTCGCCGGCCGTCAGCGATCCCAGCCTCGAACAGAAGATCGATCTGCTCGAGCGCATGGATCGGCTCGGCATCCACACCGCCAACCTCGGCCTGCCGGGCGCCGGCGGGCGGCCGCGCGAGGACATCCTGAAGCTGGCCCGGCACATCGCCGACAACAAGCTGCGCATCGGCGCCAACGTGGCCTGCCGCACGGTCCTCAGCGACATCGAGCCGGTCGTCGAGATGACCCAGAAAGCGGGCATGGCGATCGAGGTCTGCGCGTTCATCGGCAGCAGCTACATCCGCCAATACGCCGAGGACTGGACCCTCGAACGCATGCTGCAGAACACGCGCGAAGCGCTCTCGTTCGCGCAGCAGAACAACCTGCCGGTCATGTACGTGACCGAGGACACCACGCGCGCGCGGCCGGAGACGATCAAGGCGCTCTACACCGCGGCGATCGAGCTCGGCGCCCGCCGCCTCTGCGTCTGCGACACCGTCGGCCACGCCACGCCCCAGGGCACGCGCGCCGTCGTGAAGTTCGTGCGCGAACTGGCCGACCAGCACGACAAGACGCTCGGTGTCGACTGGCACGGCCACCGCGACCGCGATCTCGGCATCGCCAACTGCCTCGCCGCGATCGAAGCTGGCGCGGATCGTATTCACGGCACGGCCCTCGGCGTCGGCGAACGCGCCGGCAACGCGCCGATGGACCTCCTGCTCGTGAATTGCCGCCTGCAGGGCTGGATCGACAACGACCTGCGCACGCTGCCCGACTACGTCGCAGCCGCCGCCAAGGCACTCGACGTGACGATCCCGCACAACTACCCCGTGCTCGGCGGGGATGCGTTTGAGACCGGGACCGGCGTACACGCCGCCGCGGTCATCAAGGCCTTCAAGAAGGGCGACCTCGAGCTCGCGGACTCGGTCTACTCGGGCGTGCCAGCGCACCTGGTCGGCCTCGAACAGCGCATCGCAATCGGCCCGATGGCGGGCAAGTCGAACGCGGCCTTCGTGCTCGAAAAGCTGGGCCTCGAGGCCACCGAGGACCGCGTGCAGAGGGTCCTTGCCGCCGGCAAGTCGAGCAAGCGCCTGCTGACCGACGCCGAAGTGCGGGCCGCCGCCGCGCCGTAGTCCGAGAAGCTGTCCCGAAGCGAGATCAAGTCCGGCCTGATCCAGGTCGATCCTCAGGAAAGCAACCTGGAGGAATGATGGATCAGATCCTGGATATGAGTGTCGTGGAGGAGTTGTTGTCGTTCTCGGACGATGGCGACCCGGAACTGCTGCTGGATCTCATCCGCATGTTCCTGGAGGACGGGCCGTCGAAGGTCCAATCGGTGACCGAGGGACTGCTCGCGGGCGACTTCGAGAAGATGGAGCGCGCCGCGCACTCCCTGAAGGGCTCGTCGGGCAACCTCGGCGCGCGCCTGCTGCAGGAGACCTGCGAACAGATGCAGATCGCCACGCGCAACCACCAGCTCGAGGAGTCGCGCAAGCTGGCGGCGGAGATGGTGGCCAACTATGCGACCGCGGAGCAGGCCCTTCGCGACCTGCACAAGTCCTACATGTCCTGAGGCCGACCTCTGAGCGACCGGCGCCCCGCCTCGCTCAGGCTTCCGTGGACCTGGCGGCCTTCGCCGCCGCCGACTTGCCCTTCGCCGCCCGCCCCTTGGCGGGCGCCTTCTTGCGCGCGGAGGGCAGCGGCAAGGTGACTTCCTTCACCCCGACGATCGCGCTCTCTTCGGGGGCGAGGTTGATCATGGCCATCATCGGCTCATCGGGCTCCCAGCTCGCCGCCTTGCCGCGATAGATGCAGCGGTGGCACTTGTGGAAGAAGGTCCGTTGCCGCGCAAAGCACACGTCCACCCCGATCCGGTGAGTGATCAAAGGGGAGGCGGAGCCTTCGATCGAAGGGCAGAGTCTGTTGCACGATGTCATCTGCGGATTGGTTTCGTGGCCACCCGGTCAGGGCACCGCGAGGGGGCAAACTGTAGGGCTCCAGGGGTGCCGGTCAACGGCGAGGGGCCCGGACCGCACGATCCCAGACGTCCCGGCAGGTCGCCACGGCAGTCGGCGCAGCATGGCTGGAACGCGACAGTTCGAAGCAGACAGGTCCGACGTAACCAGCTACCTGAAGAGCGTTTAAGACTCCCGAAAAGTCGACCTCACCGGTGCCTGGCAGCAGGTGTTCGTGCACCCCGCGACGCATGTCTTCGAGGTGGACTTGCGCCAGGAAGGGTACACATGCTTGCACAAGTGCCACCGGATCTCCTTCCCATACGGCGTATAGGTGGCCGATGTCGAGGGTCATCGCCGGGGCGTCCGAACCGAGCGCGCTGCGCATGCGATGCCAGTCGGCGACGGTCTCGAGGGCCATGCCGGGCTCAGGTTCGAGCGCTGGGGTGAGGCCTTCGGCGCGAATGCGCTCGCACGTGGCGGCGATGCCTTCGAGCATCCAGGCCTCACTGTCGGGTCCAGGCTGCCGATCGATGCCCGCCCAGAACGACACCACCTTGGCGCCGAGCCGCGCCCCCATCGCGGCGGTCCGCGCGTAGAAATCGATGCGCCGTTGCCGCGCCGCCACATCCCGCGTCATGAGCACGGGCTCGTGCTTGGTGCGCGGATCGAGCAAAAAGCGCGCTCCGGTCTCCATCACGGGCAGCAGACCGAGATCGCGCAGCTGGCGCGCCACCGCATCGATTTCGTGGTCCGTCGTGGTCGCTGGATCGAGGTGGCAGGTGTCGGGCGTGATCGCGACGGCGCGGTAACCGTGCTCCGCGAGCAGCGTGAGCGCCTCGGCGAGCCGATGGTTCTGCAGGCTGTTGGTGTGGTAGCCGAGCAGCATCGGCGGTCTGCCTACTTAGTGCCGCCGCCCATGCGGACCATCTTCTCGAGCGAGGCCAGGGCCGTGACAAGTTTCTCGAGGTCGATGTACTCGCCCGATTGCGTCCAATCCCCCATCTGCGCCTCTTCCTGCCACAGCATCGGCACGGCGAGCGTCTGGTTGATCTGGTCGATGATGACCTTGGCCTGCGACATCTTGTCGCGCGCGGTCGCGTTGTCGCCAGCTGTGCGCGCCTTCGAACCTTCGTTGTAAAGGGCCTGGGCCTTGGCTTGCTGATCGCGGCACTGCTGCAGCGTCTCGGCGGTCAACGTGGGCGCCGGCTTCGCGGGCGTCTTGCCGGGCTTGGCGGCGCTGCTCGGCGCGGCGGGGGCCGGCTTCGGCGCGGCTGGCGTCGGTGTCTGCGGCTTGTCGTTGGTGCCGCCACTGTCCTTGGTGCCCCCCTTCATCATCACGATGAGCACGACGACGACGACCACGGCGATGGCGCCGAGCACCATCGTCTGCTGGCTGCCGCCCGAAGAACCGGAGCTGCGGGAGCTGGAGCCACGGGTGCTGGCCGCCGGACGGCCGCGCGAGGAAGAACGGGAGGGAGAAGCCATAGGGTGAGCAGGAACGGAGTTGCGTAGGCCGGCGGCTGGAGGAGCCGCCGGGAGAGGGGCTCGGCGTTCTACCCGTCGCCGGGGGATGCCGGAAGGGCCCGCCGCAACACCGCGTAGAACCCACCATCGTGCTTGCCCGCGAGTGGCAGGGTCAGGTGGCGCGACAGCACTTCACACGGGGGCACCCCGGGCGTGCCGAGCACGGCATCGACGACCCCGTCGTTTTCCTCGCGATCGATCGAGCAGGTCGAGTAGACGACGTGGCCACCCGGCTTGCAGAGGTTGATGGCCTGGACCAGCAACCGCTTCTGGTCGATCACGAGGCGCGAGATCGTGGTCCCAGTGAGCCGGCGGCGGACTTCGACGCGACGGCCGAGCACGCCGGAATTGGAACACGGCACATCCGCCAGAACTGCATCCGCGACAGGTAGTTGTGATGCCGACCGAGCGATGCGGACAAACTCCTGGAGGCCCAGCCGGACGACGTTCTGGTGGATCAGGTGGCTGCGTTCCGAATCGATATCGAACGCGTGCACCATGCCACCCACGGCGCCACCCGCCGGCCGAACACGTTCGGCGAGCAGGCTCGTCTTGGTGCCCGGCGCCGCGCACAGGTCGACCACGGTGTCACCAGGCTTGCACGGCACGGCTTCGGCCGCCGCCAGCGCCGTCGGGTCCTGCACGACAAACTTGCCGGCCGCGAAGGCCTTCGAACCAAACGGCGAATTGCCGCCCGTCCACAGCAGCTGCCGCGGATTCTCGCAGAGTTCGCACTGCACTTCGGCCGCGGTCAGCTCGGCCAGCAGTTCGTCGCGGCTGATGCCAACCGCGCGCAGGAACACGCCGGGAACGGCGCTCGCGGCCTCGGCGATCTGGCGCAGACCTTCGACGCCAAAATCCTTGGTCCAGCGCTGCAGCAGGAAGTACGGCAGCGAATGCACGATGCCGAGGCGTTCGATCTCGTTCTCGGGCAATGGCTGCGGCAACAACACCGACCGCGTCGGCGACAACGGAAACTGCGTGGTCGGGTGGTTGGGGTCCGCCGGACGCAGTTCGACGCAGTCGGCGACGCGCCGTAACAGGGCGTTGGCAAAGCCTTTGTTGCTGCGCACGAGGTCGACCGTCTCATGCACCGCGGCGTGCGCCGGCATGCCACCGACAAACATGAGCTGGTAGGCGCCGAGCCGCAGCGCCGACCGCAAGGGCGCTTCCTTCGGCAGTCCCCGGTGCGCAAACGGCGCTAGAACGTGGTCCAAGAAGCGTTCGCGGCGAAGCACGCCATGCGCGAGTTCAAAGGCGAGCGCCTGCTCGCGACCAACCAACTTTGCCTCGTCGAGGGCCGAGCGCAACCGTTCGGTCTGGCCCTTCTCGAGCGCCACCAGGGCATGCAACGCAGCGGCGCGAGCTGAGACCATCTCAGCCGAACCGCGCGTCTGGC
>JADZDL010000247.1 GCA_020851075.1 Planctomycetota bacterium
CGCTGCGTCGGCCGCTGCGCGCCAATGCACCGATCGTACTCACGCCGCATCCTGGCGAGGCGGCGCGGCTGCTCGGCACTACGGCGGCCGCCGTGCAGCAGGATCGGCCGGCGGCGTTGCGCGAACTGTGCCAGCGCAGCGGGGCTGTGGTCGTGCTCAAAGGCGCCTCTTCGCTGGTTGGTGATGGGCAACAGTGCTTCGTGAATCGCACGGGCAATCCCGGCATGGCGACGGGCGGCTCGGGCGACGTGCTGGCGGGGCTGCTCGGCGCGTTGCTCGCGGGCGGCATGGCGCCGTTCGCCGCGGCGTGCCTCGCCGTGCACGTGCACGGCAAAGCGGGCGACCTTGTCGCCGAGCGGAGTTCGGAGCGCGGTTTGATCGCCAGTGACCTGCCGTCGGCGATTGGTGAGGTGGTGCGATGACGATGCGGACGGACCGGCTGCTGCGGCTCGCAGCGATCGTCGGCGTGCTGGCGGCCACCGCGGTGTGCGTGGGCGCGCAGGCGCGTTCGGTGGAGCAGCTGCGAGAACGGGTTTTGGCTGCCAATCTGCCGAGTGAAGAGCGCTGCGCGGCCATCCTGGCCTTGCAGGATCGGGGGGAACTCGGGGTCCCGACCGTGATCGCCGCACTCGCCGATGCCGACGTGGGCCTTGGCCTTGCAGCGGCGGCGATCGTTCGCCATCAATGGCAGGAGCTGCCCACGGAGCTACTGGACGGCCTTGTCCGCCAACCGGCCGCGGCGGCACGTTTGCTGCGCGAATTGGCGATTGCGCCGCGTCCGAGCGTGGCGCCCTGGGCGCACCAGTGGATTGCGCGCCACGGTGTGCCCGACGACCTCAAGTGCCTCGCGATGGCCGCGAGTGGCAGAGAACTGACGGTTGCGGATGCCAATCTGCTGCTGGCGGCCCTGGTCGGCGGCGAGGTCGACGATGGCTTCTATTCGGCCGCGGCGTTGTTGTCGCCGAAGGTCGCGGATGCGCTGCTTGGCAAGTTGCACCTGCTGCTGAGACAGGAGAAGACCGACCTTGGGCGCATGCTGCCGATTCTCGATCGGCTCTCGCCGGTGGGGTATGAGCGGCTGTTGGGCCTCGTCGTCACGTTGCCGCCAGAACTCGGTGAGGAGCTGTGCTTGCGCCTCGTGCAGCGGGAAGTGCCCGCCTACACCGCGCGCGCGACCGCGGCCCTCGACGGCAAGATCCCGCTCGAAGCGATCTGGTTGCTGCGTGTGGCCCCGCTGCTGCAAGGGGATGACGACGTCGTTGCTCAACGTCGAGAACGGCTGCTGTCGATGTTGGCGGCGCCAACCGCGAGTGCGCCGTTGCGGGAGCGGGCCTTTGATGCACTGCTCGAAGCCCACGTGCTGGATGTGCGTTTGCGCCACTACGCGTTGGGCGCTGGTCAGGAGCGCCTCGGCAAGATGCGCCGTCTGTTGAACGCCAGCGTCGCGGAGTTGCCCGAGGGGGATCTGGTCGAGTGGTTGCGAGCCGATCCGGAGCTGGCGTTGGTGACTGCGCAGGCGCTGGTGCGTCGGCCACAACTCGGTGCGCAGATCGAGCAGGCGTTGCTCGAGCCACTGCGGGGCGTCGAGGTCGTCGAAGGTGCCTTCCTCGAAGCCGCCGCGCAGGCGTTGCTGCAGCGCGGTTCCGAAGGGGCCGTCGACGCGGTCTGGCCGGCGCTGCGCACGTCGAAGGAGTTCTTGTCGTTCATCGATACGATCGCGCGGCGCAAGGCCCCGTTTGTGCACGAACTGCTGCTCGAACAACTGGCGGCGCCGCGGGAAGGTTCGGAAGAGGCCGTGCAGCGCGAGCGGGACGCGCTGCGATTGGCGCTCTGTCTGCTTGGCGATCGGCGGCAGCTGGCCGAGCTCGTGGCGCACGCGAGCCAGCGGGAGGCCAACTTCGTGCGGCGTTGTGCGCACCACGCCAACGTGCTCGAAACCGCGCTGGCGATGCAGTTGTTGACCGATGCGGCGAAGGTGACCGAGGACGATCTCGCGGCCGAGATGATCGGTTGGGCGGGGACCTGCCCGGCGCCCGAAGTGACCGAGCGCCTGCTCGCCATCTGGCGTTCGCCCGAACCGAGCGAGCAGCAGGAGGTGGCGCTGCGGGTGCTCGCGGCGGGGCCACACCGCGTCGTGCTGCAACGGGATCTCTGCGCCGCGGTGGCGCAAGGGGCTTTGTCCGAACGCGACGAGCAGGTTGCCTACGAAGTTGTGAGCGGCATGCCGGTGCCGCTGTCGCCCGAAGATGCGCGGGTGCTGGCCGAACTCGCGCTGCGCCCGCCGCTCGCCGATCCGGTGGCCGAACGCGAGCGCGCCGCCCGCTGGCCGGATGGTCGTTATGGGTTTCCGTTTGTCGGCGCGATTGCGCAGCGTCTGCGCGGCGTCGACCCGGCGGTTGCTGCGGCGGCGTTTGCCGAGGTTGCCGAGGCCGTGCGGCAGGATGCAAACTGCGCGGCGGTTGCACGCCAGCGCCTGCTCGTGTTGTGGCGCAGCCTGGAAGCCGACCACGCGATGATGGCGGCGATCGGCGAAGCGACGGCGGCGTTGTTGCTCGCGATCCCCAACGAATCCGGCCTTGGTGATGGCCCCGCCAACCTGTTCCTCATGCAGGTGGCGCAGTCGCAAGGCAAACCGGCGCTCGCGGCCAACCACGCGCGTGCTGCGGTGGCGGGGCTGTTGCGCCATCCGGCCGAACGTCGTACCGCGCGCCTGTTTTTGGGCGAACGCGATCCGGGCCAGGGTGAAGATCCGTGGGCTGCGTTGTCCGCAGCGCCACACGTGTTGGACGCCGCCGCAGCGCTGGCTGCCGGGGATCCGGTGGCAGCGCAGATCGCGCTCGTGCTGGCGCGGGAATTTGTCGGTCGGGATGCGGATGCCGCAGCTGCGATCGAATCGATGTCAAAGGAAACTGTGCGATGAAATACCTGCCTTGGTTGCTGGCCGTGCTTGCCGCGGCATTCCTCACCTGTCAGCAGAGTTGTGGCCAGCAGGGTTCTGGTCAACAGGGCTCTGGTCAACAGGGTTCTGGCCAGTCGGGTCTTGGCCAGCCGAACCCTGGCCAGCAGGATCCGAAGCCTGTCGAAACCAAACCTGCCGATGCCGAGTCGGTCGTGCAGCAGGTGCTGCAGCAGTTCAAGAAAGAGGGCATCGAACTCGATGCGAAGGCCGAGACCGTCACGATCAAGGCCGTGGTCAACGAACCGCAGGATCCGCTCGAGTACCTCTTGATCCACCGCAAGGGCAAGAAGCACGAGGCGATGTTCTATACGAAGTCCAAGCCCAGCGTGCTCAATGCCGCGTTGCTCATGCTCGGCATGCAGCCTGGTCAAAACGCGAAGGCCGAGGAGATCAAGCCCGCGCCGTCGATCGAGGAAATCGAGAAGGGCGCCGAGACCGTGAAGGTCACGCCGCCGAAGGGCATGACGCTGTGGATGACGGCGAAGTGGACCACGCCGGAGGGCAAAGCGGTCGAATACTGCATCGAGGACCTGTTGCTCGACCTTTCCACGCAGAAGCCCGTCGTCGACTGCACGTGGGTGTTCCTCGGCGGTCGCATGGCGAAGTTCTACAAGGACGAGCCTGAGGTGTTCGCGGCCGACATGGAGGGCAACCTCGTCAGCACGTGTTACATGTACCCCGAGAACCAGCTGCTGACGATTGCCCACAAGGCGGGCAACGACCAGCACAACTGGTGGCTCACCGATCGCGTGCCGCCGCCTGAGACCGAGGTGGAGTTCGTGTTCCACAAGAAGGAACCGAAGATCCACATCGAGCGGGAGAAGCGCGTGCAGAAGGAAGCGGCCGAAGAGGCGAAGAAGAAGGCCGCGGAGCCAGCCGAGAAGAAGGACGAGAAGAAGGACGGCGGCGAGTCGGACCAGGGCAAGTAGGCGGCTCGGGCTGTAGCCGTCGAGCCGCGCCGATTCTGGCGCCGGCGCCAACGCAGGCGTACCGTCTCGCGGATTCGCCCGCTCCTAGTAGATGAGCGTCTTGCCGCCCGGCGATGTCGCAATGCCGGCGGGCAGGCTCGGATCGAAGACGATCCACTGGAAGTACATCGGCACGTAGCTGAAGCCGGAGCCCGGTGGCAGCAGCGGCAATGTGAACGCGAATTCTCCCGGCGTCACGGGCAATTGCAGCGTGCTGTTCATGTCGAGCGAGATCAGCGCAAAGCTCTCGTCGAGGCCGAACTGCGCCAGTGGCGTGGGGATCGTGCGCTGGCTGAAGCCGGCGTAGACCATCGCAAAGGTCGCATTTGGCACGCCCGACAGCGTCACCTGGAAGTTGTTGGAGCCTTCGAACGGCAGCCCGCGCATGCCGCAGGTGCCGAGCAAGCTCTGGCCCCAACGGAAAGGGCCCTTCAACTCGTAGAGCATGCTGCGCGCGGGCAAGGCGAGTTGCACGACGCAAGCGGCGCGGAACTCGCCGGTGCCGCGGCGGTAGACCTCAAAGCCTGAGGCGATGCCGCCGCGCGGGCCGGACGGGTTGGGCAGCTGCAGGTTGCCCGAGAACGAGACCCCGGTCGGTTGGAAGTCGTAGCCGGAGACTTCGGAGCCGTTCACCTGGATCGGCCCCGAGGGTGTCTGGCGCTGTTCGTTGCTGAACCAGTAGTAGTTGCCAAACACGTCGTCGTAGCCGGCGCCAACGACTCCGAGCGGCAGGTTGTTCACGGTGCGCAGCAGGTTGCCGCCGCGGTCAAACTCGAACGCGAGCCCACCAGTCGTGCCCGGCGAGGGGGCCGTGATGAGGAACGTGCCGAGGCCCAGATTGCCCGACGGGTTGAAGGCGAGGCCGAAGCTTTGCGCCGGCACCGGCGGGAAGTTCGTGATCGTGACGTTGCGCGCAGGGACCAGGGCGCCGGTTGCGTCGATCGCGCGCAGCACCACGGTGTTGGTCGCCGTCGAGCGCAGGTCGACGATCGCGTAGACGTACTGGGCCAGCGTCGTGCCCGAGGCCGAAACCACCGTTTCCACCGCGAGGTCGGAGGCGCCGTTGGGAGCGGTGAGCAGGGTGTCGGGCAACTGTGTGACGCTGATCGGCACGCCCGCCTGATTGAGCCGGAAGACCTGGTGCGTGCTGCCGGGCAACGTCGCGAGCGCGCTGATCCAGTAGCTGCGCACGAAGCCCGGTCCGGCGCCTTCGGTGACCGCAGCCGCGCTGCATTGCAGGCCGCCGGTGGCCGCCGTGAGGTCGACTGAGAAGCCGTCCGGTTCACCCAGCGCTGCGCCATCCTGGTCGCTGTCGTCGACCTTGATGCACTTGCTGTTCACGTAGAGGTCGTCGATGGCCGCCGTGCCGAGCGCCGTCGTGAAGAACGAGAAGCTCATCGATTCGTCATCGGGCTGCGGATAGAGCTGGGCGTTGATCGTGACCCGGTTCCAGCCGTTGCCGAGCGGCACCGATTTGGTGCTCATCGACGAACGTTGGTACTTGGCGAGGTCCTTGGTCAGCGATTGCACCACCGAGCCGCCGGTCCCCTCAAACTCGTCGAACTCGATCCAGAAGATCTTCACCCAGTCGTAGTGGGGGTCGTTGTCGACCCGGACGGCGAGGCTGGCTTGCCGGTTGGTGCCGTTGCCGGGGAGCGCCAGCACATCGGTGTGCCCGTTCAGCGATCCAACGATCGACAGCGGCCCGGTAGGCACCGCCTGCGTCACCACGACGGGGTTGTTGTACCAACTCGGCACGGCGACCTCCAACGGCACGAACGGCGCCGGTCCGCTGAAGTCCCAGTAGAGGCTCACGGTTACGTCGTCCTGCACACCCCACCACGGCGGCGGATTGTCGGGCTGCTGGGCGGCAAGGGAAACGCCGAGCGCGATGGTGGCGAGGGCGTTCAGCATGCGGAGTTGCAAGGGGATCATGGTGGAGAGCCCGCAGGCGTGGCTGCGGGCGTGGTGGTGAAAGGCCAAGGTCACCGGGGGGCAGTGGTGGTGGGGGAAACGGTGATGCCGTGGGCTTCGCGTTCGGCTGCGGTCAAGGGGCGGAGCTTCAGACGATTGGCGGCCGCCACAGGATCCGTTGGCCAGACGCGAGTTGTCTCATCCTTCGCCGTGCTCGCGACCCACGTGCCATCGGGGCTGAAGGTGCACGAGGTGACCATGAGCGTGTGGCCGGCAAAACGCAGAACCTCGCTGCCATCGGCGGTTCGCCAGAGGCGGACGCGGTTGTCGTCGCCGCGCGAGCTTGTCAGCACGAAATTGCCATCGTGGGCCCAGGCCGCGAAGTGCACGGGATTGCCTGCGGCAAACGTTGCAATCGGGGCGCCGGTGAGCGACAGCGCGGCGGCGTTGTCGGCGAGGCCGGCGACCAGCAAGGCTTCGCCGTCGGGCCGGAAACGCACGACCAGCAGCTCCTTCTGGCCACCTTCGAGGCTGCGCACGAGGCTGCCAGTCGCGGTCGCCCAGAGTTGTACGGTGGGCGCACCTCTGTCGACGGTGGCGAGCAATTGGCCATCGGGCGACAGGTCGGCGCTGGCGAAGCCGGTCGGGCGCGTGATCTGCTGCACCTGGGTCTGGTCGTTGGTGTTCCACACGGTGGCGCGGCCCAGGCTGCTAGCCGTGAGGATGCGCGTACCTTGCGCGGCGAAGCGCACCACGGGCACGCGGCCTTCCTGCTTTGGCAGCGCAAACAGCAGCTCGCCGTCGGTGAGGCGATGGACCTGCACCCGACCGTCCTGCAGGCTCACGGCGAACCGTTCGCCGGCTTCGTCGACATCGAGGGCGCGCACCGGGTTGCCGAGTTTCTTCGTGATCCACAACAAGCGGCCGTCGTGGGCATTCCAGAGGCGCACGCGCTCGTCATCGCCGGCCGTCACGATGCGATCTCCGGTCGCGTCAAAGCAGGCCGCGGGCACCACGCCAGGCTGGCGCAGGGTGGCCGTGCCGCGCGTGTCCGCGAAGTCCCAGAGAATGGCCCGCTGGCTGCTGACCTGGGCCAGGATGCGGCGCGATTCGGGGTCGAACGTGGCCTCCTCGACCTTGGCGCCGACTTCGAAGCGCAGCAGTTCTGAGCCGTTGGCGGCTTCGCTGCTGCTGGCGTCAAACACGCGCAGCACGCCGTCGGCGGCCGCGGTGGCCACAAACTGCCCGCTGGCATCGAAGGTGACGTGGTTGAGGTCGCCGAGATGGCCGACGAACGTGCGCCGTTCGGTGATCGTGCAGCGCTCGGGCTGGGTGGTGTGCTGCACGTGCCAGAGGCGGGCCGTTTGATCGCGCGCACCCGTCAGCAGCCGTTCGCCGGTGGCATCGAAGGTGAGGGTGTTGATCGGGCGACTGTGCGCGCAACTGCCGAGCAGCTCGCCCGACGGCACCGCGTAGAGGTGCGCGCTGCCGTCCGCGTCGCCGATCGCGACGAGCGAATCGTCGGGCGAGAACGCGATGGCGCGCGCTGCGGGGTGGCCTCGCAACTGCGACAATTCGGCCCCGGTATTGGCATCCCACAGCCGGACGAAGCGAGGATCGCCGGCGCTGGCAACGTAGTTGCCGGACGGCGAGATTGCCGCCGCGAGCACCAGGCGTTTGTGGCTCGCGCACGAATGGACCGGTTGCCCCGTTGCCGTGTCCCACACCGTGGCCACGTAGCTGCCTTCACTGTTGCCGTTGCTGACGGTGAGCGCGCGCCCGCCATTCCGCGTGAAGTGAACGCGCGTGACGCTGCCCTTGTGTTGCCAGATCCCGGCTGGGGAGCCATCGCGTGCGCGCCATAGCCGAACGCTGCCGTCGGCCCCGGCGGTGGCGAGCAGTTCGCCGTTGGGGTGAAACGCGGCATCCAGCACGGAGGCTCGGTGGCCTCGCAGCACGGCCTTCACCGTGCCGTCGGCATCCCAGAGAATGGCGTTGCCCGATTCACTTTCCGAACCGGTGGTGACAACGAGTCGGGCGTCTGGCGACCAGCGCGTGCAGAACACCTGGGCGTTGGGCACCTCGAACTTGGTCGCGCGGAAACCACTGCCCAACGCGGCCATCACGGCGCTGCGCGATTCGGCCGAGGGGCGTACCTGCACGGATTCGAGCGCAAGCAGCAGCGCTTTCTCGCGGTCGCGCGGGATCGCCTGCGTGCTCTCGAGGCTCAGGCGCCGCGATTCGGCAATGTCGCGCTGGCGTTTGGTCGCAGCACCCGTGGCGCGTTCCTGGTAGAGCTGCAGGCTCGTGCGCGCTTCCTTGTCGTCGCGCAGGATGCGGGCTTCGGTGGCACTCTGCGCGGCTCCTTCGTGGTCGCCGTTGGCGTCCTTCGTGGCGGCCGTGCGCAGCAGTTCTTCATAGCGAACGTTGGTCGCTTGCGCGTCGTACCACGCGTAGCCAACGGCACCGAGGGCGAGTACTACGACGGCGGCCGCCAGCAGGGACTCGGTGCGGTGGCGGTGGATCCACTTCGACAGCCGCACCAGTGGTCCCGCCGGTTTGGCGTGGATTGGCTCCCAGCGCAGGAATCGCTGCAGATCCGCTTCGAACTCGGCCGCCGTCTGGTAACGCGCCGCCGGGTCCTTCTCGAGCGCCTTGCCGCAGATCGTGACGAGGTCGCGCGGCACCTTCGGATTCTGCTTCTGCAGGGCGGCAGGTTCCTTGAAGCAGATCTCGTAGACGACCTGCTGCAGGTTCTTGCCGTCAAACGGACGTTTCAGCGTGAGAAGCTCGTAGAGGATCACGCCGAGAGCCCAGATGTCGGCGCGATGGTCGACTTCGACGCGTTTGGCGAGCGTCTGTTCGGGGCTCATGTAATGCGCCGTGCCCGTGATCTCGCCCGACATCGAGATGCTGCCTTCGCCGAGCGACTTGGCGAGGCCGAAGTCGAGCAAGCGCACCTGACCGCGTTCGTCGACCATGACGTTGCGGGGCTTCAGGTCGCGATGCACGATGCCGGCCTGGTGCGCGGCGGCGAGCGCCGAGGCAAGTTGCACGCAGAGGATCGCGCATTCGGCCGTGTACCCCTTGCCGGGCTGCACCCCGAGCGAACCGTCCACCGCACCGGGCCGCTCGCCGTTGCCGAGCCGCAGGTCATCGAGCCGGTCGGCGAGGTTGCGGCCAGCGACGTAGTCCATCGCGAACGCGATCGTGCCGTCGACCTCCGTGAAACTGTGCACCTGCACGATCGCCGGATGGCGCAGCTGCGCGGTCGCCGCGGCTTCGCGCCGGAAGCGTTCGACGTGGCGTTTGCTCAGCGTGAGGCCGCTGGCCATGACCTTCAACGCGACGCGGCGATTGAGGGACTTCTGGTGCGCGAGGTAGACGACGCCCATGCCGCCGCGGCCGAGTTCTTCCTGGATCA
>JADZDL010000248.1 GCA_020851075.1 Planctomycetota bacterium
GACTTCGATCATCGCATGCAGATCCCGTATGGACGCATGCGGCTGCATCCTGGGTTTGAGCTGCATTCGATGCTGGTCTACGACCGCGCCCTCGGCGTGGAGGAACTCGGCCACAATCAGGCCTACCTCGCCGCGCGCTTCTTTCCCGGCGGCTCGCGCGACTACGTGCTGCCGCGCCGCGAACACGATCCCTACGGCAACCTCAAGGCGGCCCCTGGCGCGGCCCCGCGTCGGCCAATCCACCTAGGCTCCTGAACCCGAAGACCATCATGCCTCCCACGATCCGCCCCGACTTCTTCGGTCCTCGCGACAATTTCCAACTCTCCGAGCAGGACTTTGCCAACGCCTGCAAGTGGTGTGACACGATGGTGGCGCTGCGGGAAGGCCGCAGTGCCTACCTCGCCGCCAACGGCCTCGATCCGAAGGTCCACCTGCCGGCACATATGTGGGGCCAGAACTTCGTCGCGTCGAACTTCCAGAAGGTCGCGCGCAAGGACTACCACACGATCAACCACCTGCGTTGCCTGACCTACAACTTCACGGGCTACAGCATGCTGACCATGGCAGGCTGCGAGAACACACCCGAGGTCCTGTTCGTGCCCGAGGACGCGGATGCCATCATCCGGGGCGTCGCGCGCCGCGCGTCAGAGGCCGCCGTCAACTTCGTGCGCGCGACGCAGCACATGCCGAAGGACCGCATCATCGACGCCCCGCGCATGTTTGGCGAAAGCGGCTGGGACGTTGACGGCACCATCGTCAACTTCGACACCTGGTCGACCCAACAACGCATCAATGCGCTGCACGGCAGCGGCATCCTCGACTTCCTGCAGCAGCGTGTGCGAGAACGTGGCCATGCGCGCATCGTCGAGATCGGCGCGGGCTACGGCAACCTCGCCTACAGCCTGCAGAAGATCGTCGGCCCCTGCGACTACTTCGTGGTCGACCTGCCCGAATCGATGATCTACTCGTCGATCTACCTCGACACCGTGCTGCGCGAAGCCGATTGCCGGGCCGCGCAGGCTGGCCAGCCGCTGGGCCCTTCGCGCCCCGGCGTGACGTTTGTGGGCAACCACATGATCGGCGAGTTCCTGCCGCAGATCGGCGAAGTCGATCTCGTGATCAACGTCCTGTCGCTCTCGGAGATGTCCGCGGCGCAGGTCGCCCACTACGGGCGCTGCGCGAGCCAGCTGCTCGGCACAGAAGGCGTGTTCTACGAACAGAACTACATCGTGCCCGGGGTGCACACCGACATCGTGTCGATCCTCCAGCAACAGCTCCCGTACGGAGCACAGCTGGACGAGACGTCGTCACCCCACCGCGGCCGCGGCACCGCTCGCCTCTGGGCGAACACCTACCGTGGCGAGTTGTGGAATCGGGGCGGGGTGAATGCGCTAGGCAGAGCCCAAGCGCAACCGGAGACCCCGGCCTTCCCGCCGAGGATCCTTCCCCCGCAGCCCGCGACGCGTCGCGTGGCGCTACCCACCGCGTAGTTGCCCGGCGAGTCCAGACTGGTTGACCCTCTTCCCAGGGTCTGCCAGCCGCGGACTCACCGCAGCATCAACCTCGCGGTCGGAACAGGCGATCAACGAAGGTGCTGCCCTTGTGCTTGTCGGCGACCTTGCGCGCCCAGCGCATGGCCTCGGCAACGGGCATCACGGCCGCGCCATCCGGAACGGGCAGCCAGATGGCCTGCTCTTCGTTCTCGGCGATCACGCGGTCAAACTCTTCCGTCGTCGTTGCAGCCGCCAGCTTCTCGAGCAAGCGCATGTCGACGAGGGCCGAACCCATGGCCGTGTACTGGCGAATCCGGCCCAGGAGATCGTCCGCGCTGACTTCGAACAGGTCCGCCAAGGCGACGAGGTCCTCGCCCGTGGGAAAACGGCTGCCGCTCTCCCACCGCGAAACCGCCGATTCGTGGCAACCCAGACGCTTGGCGACCTGATCTTGCGTAAATCCCCGACGTGCACGAAGTTCGCGCAATCGAGACGCCAGGTGAGTGGCTAAGGGTCGGGGGACTTGGTCGTCGGTAAGTTCGGTCACTGTTGGTTCGATGGGGTGCAAGGGTTTCCTCCTCTACGCATGCATTGTGACGAGAGGGAGCAACAAAGGGAAGAAGCCCTGAATTGGGGCGAATTCGTTTTTTCTGTTTCGGACACCCAATTACATACCACCCATGCCAGTTTCTTGCCGATTCGGCATGAAAATGTCGCGTTGGTCATGCCACTAGAGCATCCTGATTCACCCGAGAGGAACTCCATCGATGCTCGACCTTCACAAACTGCTGCCCGTCGCCTACCGGGCCGCCGCCCAGGTACTGCACAGCCCGGTGCTCGCCCAGGAGGCCGGCGAACGGGCCCTTCACAAGCTGACCTTGGCACTGCTCCACGGCGAACCACCCCAGCACCCGGCCGCCTGGCTGCGCGTGGTGGCCAAACGTTCGGCCTTTGCGATGCTGCGCTCCGACTGGACGCGCACCCAGTCGCTCGGCCAGGAGGAACTGCAGCAACGACCCGCCCCGTTCCGGGTGCCCCGTGGCAACGGCGCTGATCAGGTCCGCGAGCGGCTCGAGCCTCGCCTGACGCCGCGGCAACGGGATGTGGTGCAGGCGGTGCTGTCCTGCAACAGCACGAGCGCGGCGGCCCAGAGTTGTGGCATGCGACCGCGCGACCTGCGTCGGCACTTGCGGGCGATCACGCGCAAAGCCCGCCAGGCCTTTGCTGCGGATCCGCTCGACGACGGTTTTGCCGACGACCCGGTCGTGCAGTTCCGCCTGCCGCGCTAGACCTCAGTGCCCGGCCGCGTCGCGCAGCCTCTGGCAACCTGATGGCGGAACCGCGATCCTTGTTGGCCCCCCCATACCAAGGTCCCGTCATGTCCACCGCCACCCTCTCGCGTTGTCTCGCCGGCCTGTTCGCCGCGAGCACCCTGCTCGCCCAAGGCCCCGGCTACACCGACACGCCCAAACTGCCGAGCGGCTGGCGCGTGCACGATGCGACCCGCCCGCGGCCGCCCGCTGTCGACCCGGGCCCCGCGCCGGCAGCCCCGCTGCCCGTTCCCGCGGACGCCACGCGGCTCTTCGACGGCACCAAACTCGACGCCTGGACCGGCAACGGCGGGGTCGCGAAGTGGACCGTGAAGGACGGTTTCATGGAGGTGAACGGCACCGGCGACATCCAGACCAAAGCCGAGTTCGGCGACTGCCAGCTGCACGTCGAGTGGGCTGCGCCGGCCCCCACCAAGGGGGACAGCCAGGGCCGCGGCAACAGCGGCGTGTTCTTCTTCGGCCGCTACGAAGTCCAGGTGCTCGATTCGTACGACAACCCCACCTACGCCGATGGCCAGGCCGCTTCGATCTACGGCCAGCTGCCGCCGATGGTGAACGCCTGCCGCAAGCCGGGCGAATGGCAGACCTACGACATCGTGTTCCGCGCGCCGCGCTTCGATGCGGACGGCAAGGTACTGGAACCCGCGCGCGTCACCGTCGTGCACAACGGCATCGTCGTGCAACTGGACCAGCCGCTGCTCGGCCCGACGGCACACCGTTCGCTACCGCAGTACGAGCCGCACGCAGCAACCGGGCCGATCCGCCTGCAGGACCACGGCGACCCGGTGCGTTACCGCAACCTCTGGATCCGCCCGCTCGACTTCGCGCGCCAGGCCGCGCCGGCACCGGCTGCGCCCGAAAAGAAGTAGTTGGTACGCAATCACGGCGCCGAGGACTCAGGTCTCCCGACGCCGCGGCGTTGCCCAGCCAGATCGCAAAGCTGCGATCAGCGGGAACCGGCGTACTGGCCGAGCACGGTGTGATCGTGCAGCAGGCTCGCCGAATCCTCCTCGGTGAGCCGCGTCTCGGCGGTGCCATTCCACACGAACAGATCCGTGTTGGTGTTGCCCGCGACCACGCGCGTGAACAGCAGCGTGCCATTCTCGGTGCGCGCCGCGAACGCATCGTCGCCGGTCGTGTTGCTGACCGTCACCGACGTCGTGCCCGAAGCGTCCCACATCGAAAGGTCGACCTGGCTCGTCGCCGTGACCGTGTAGACGAAGTCACCCGCGTCGAGGCCATTGCCTTCCAGCGACAGGCCCGCGCCCGTGATCGGCGTGTTCCAGGTGCCAGCCGAAACATCGAACGCGCACAGTTCGGTGCCGTCCGCCGCTTCGCCGACGACATCGCCGTTGGTGAGCACACCCACGGTCGTTGCGACCGCGCTGCCAGCCCCCCAGGTCTGCGTCGCTGGCGAACTCACGAGCGAAACCGCGAGCATGTCGTCGGTGGAGCCGCTGCGCCCAAGGATCGCCCAGGCCGTCGAGCCATCGCTGGTGACGGCGAGCACGGTGTTGACGTCACTGCCGTTGCGCACGGTCGCCGCCGTCGCATCATCGAGATCGTAGAAGTAGACGTCGTGCTCGGTGCTGCTGACCACCGTGTGGTAGACGACCTCGTCGCCGGCGCCAATGCCGTCGTAGACCTGGTCGGCGCCCGACGCAATCGTCGTGGTCTGGCCGTTGGCGGGGTTCCACGAGTAGATCTCGCGGTCGGTGCCGTTCAGCGCCGTGAACACGACCTGACTGTCGCCACCGTACGCGTTGTAGGTCTTGTGGCGCGTATCGAGCGCGCTCACATCGGCGCCGATCTCCACGAGGCCCGTGCCGACGCGGTAGTAGAACAGATCCGCCTCACCACCGGTGCCAACGCGCGTAAACACGCATGCACCGTTGGGCAACACGGCCTGGATCTGCTCATCCGTGGCGCCCGCGCCGACCGCGACCGTGTTGTCATTGGCCGGGTCGTAGTAGTAGACGTCGGCCTGGCCGCTGGTGCCCACTTCGTAGAACACGAGGTCGTCGGCGTTGACCTCGGTCGTGAACGTCACGATCGCGCCCTGATCGAGCTCGCGAGTGACGCCCGTGGTCGGGTTGTAGATGCACACCGCCATGTCGGTCGACGGCCCGTCCGTAAAGACGATCTTGCCGTCGCTGGTCTTCGCGCGATACATGACCGCACCCGTCGAATTCGGGCGCAGGCGCGTCGTCTGCCGCGTCATCGGGTCGAAAATCCAGAGCTGGCTAGGATTGCCGAGCTGGTAGACAAGTCTGCCATCGGCAAGGCCAGTGGCCATCGCCGGCGCCAACGTCGATGCCGCGATCGTCACAAACGCGTTGGTCGCCGTGTCGAGCAAGTGCAGGCCGTTGTTGTCCTGCTTTACAACCGCGAAGTCGGCACTCGTGACACGAACCTCAAACGACCCGGTCGTCGTCTTGTCGCCATCGGTTGCCGTGAACGCAACCGTATAGGTCCCCATCGTGTCGAACGTGTTGCTATAGGTGCTGCCCGCGAACGAGCCGCCACCCGACGTCACCGCGTAGGTAACCGTGGTGCCTTCTCGATCCGTCGTGTAGTCGGCGAGATCGAGCGTGAGTGCTGTGCCGCCGGCCACGCTTTGCTGCGGGACGGAGGAAATGCGTGGCGAGGCGTTGCTCACCGTGCCGCCACCGCCGCATGCAGCAGCGATCAGCCCGAGGGCCGTGACGGAGACCAGAGATAGTTTCGAACGATGGACCATGGAATGCGTCTCTCCCGTGATGCGGGTGCTGTTGCGGTTCTCGACTTCGCACGCATCGGCCCGGCCGCCCGCCAAGAATGAGCAGCGGCACGAAGCCGCGGTGGCACGGGGCCCAGGCGGTCAGGCGCGCGGCAGCTCGAGGCGACCGTGCCGCAACCAGCCGCGAACACGCCGCAGTTCGGCGAAGTCCGGAGCGTGCACGTGCATGGGCACACGCTGCAATTCGGCCGCATCGCGCGCAAACGGCGGCGGTGGTTCGGCGGCAAACAAATCGCCAAGCCCGCGCACCGGCGCCGCGTAGAAGATGCGTTCGGGGGCGCCGAAGCGCTCCCAGTCGGCGAGCAGTCGCTCGTTGGTGGCCGCCAGCAGGCGTTTCCAGTTCTGCAGCCGCAGCCGCGAACCGTAACGCGACTTGCCGCGCGTCTTCAGGTGTGCTGGCTGGGCTTTGCCGTGGCCGCGCACGACGTACTTGCGCATCGCTTTGTGGGCGAGCAACTCGTCGCCTTCCCAATAGCCGACGGCCACGGCGCCAGCCTGCAACAACAACACGACCTGCCGTTCGCGCACGGGCTGCAGGCGCGCAAGGTAGGCCCCAATGGCCTCACCGGGGCATACCCGAAGTGCTGCGAGCGGCACCCGCAGACGCGCCCCCTCCGCCGCGACATGGAACACCCACCCACGCGCGTCGGCCACGGCGCGCGGCCACCGCATCGCGAACGCTTCCAGCTGCTCACCGAGATCCGCGAGCGGAAAGCGGACGACGCGCGGCGCCTCACCCGGTTGGCTACTCATCGTTCGCTACTCATCGTTCGCGACTCATCGCACGATCGGTTGCAGGGCACCGGCGGCATGCACGGGCAGGGCCTCGTTGCCCGACAGCCCGAGCCGTTCGTTGATTGCGTGCAGATGGTGGTCGATGCCGATCTCGGCACCGGGCACGAAACCGGGCACGGTGATCACCTGGGCGAGCACACCACCAAGGCCACGGTGCGCCACCCCACGCGGCAGATAGACGAGATCGCCCTGCTGCAGTGGCATCGACTGCAACAGCTGCGGCACGTCTTCGCGGCGCACCGACGCCGGTTGTTGGATGGTCTCCGTGCGCACGGACGTCAGCAGCCGCGCCCCTTCGCGCACGGCTTGCACCAGATAGAACTCATCAAAGCCCCCGACGCGCGGATGGTAGTGCGTGAACGAATCGTCGATGCGCACGCGGTGCACGTTGAGGCCGTGGAATGTGTACGGCCCGACTTCGCCGCGCCAGGTGAGCAGGATGCGGCGGTAGGCCTTGCCATCCGTCGCGCAACCACCGGGCGTATCCGTGATGCGCGGATCCCAGTCGGGGCGAATGGCGCGCGGCACGCTGCGATCGGGTGTCACCGGCAAGGCAAACACGAGCAGGTCGAGTGGGGCATCGAAACTGGCCGCTTCGCCGGGCTCCAGGACCACCACGTCACCAACGCCGACCGGCGACGAGCGCGGCGACGCCGCGGAAGGTTCGCCCGGCATGCACTCCGCCTGCTTGCATGCAATCTGCATGTTGGCCTCCCCCGCCTGCACGAGGCCAACCCGCGCCACCGGCTGCACGGCGAGTTCGCGGGTCGCGGCGGCAAAGGCGAGCGAATGGCCCGGATTGGCCGTCGCGAAAGCACTCGCCAAGGCCCTGAAATCGGCACTGGAGGCCCCTTCCCGGCCAAGGTTGGCCCGCAACGGTCCAACCGGTGGCACCGCCGCACACGCCGCAAGGCCGGACAACACGAGCAGGGTCCAAGTTCGCACGCTGTGCAGGATACCGGACCACCGCCACCCCATCACGTCCGCAGTCGCTATCATCCGCCCATGCACGTGCCCCACGCGGAACCGTGGCGCGTCGCGGTGGTCGGATCGGGCCCGTCGGCCTTCTACACCGCGGAAGCGCTGTTCAAGACCCCGGACGCCCGCGTCCAGGTCGACATGTTCGATCGCCTGCCGGTGCCCTTTGGTCTGGTGCGCGGTGGCGTCGCCCCCGACCACCAGAACATCAAGGCGGTGACGCGCGTCTATGACAAGATCGCCGCGAATCCCGGGTTCCGGTTCTTCGGCAACGTGCAGATCGGGCGCGATCTCCAGGTCGAAGACCTGGCGGCGCGGTACCACCAGATCGTCTACGCGTTTGGCTGCGAAACCGGTCAGAAGCTTGGCATTCCGGGCGAAGAGCTACGCGGCGTGCATTCGGCGACGGAGTTTGTCGGTTGGTACAACGGCCATCCCGACCACGCCCACCGCACGTTCGATCTGCGTTCGGCAAAGCGCGTGGCCATCGTTGGCAACGGCAACGTCGCGATGGACGTCGCGCGCATCCTGCTGGCGTCGCCCGACGAACTCGGCAAGACCGACCTCGCGGACCACGCGCTGGCCGTGCTGCGCACGAGTTCGGTTCGCGAGGTCATCCTGCTCGGCCGCCGCGGGCCCGCGCAAGCCGCGTTCTCGCCGAAGGAAATCGAGGAGATCGCCGAGCTCCCCGACACCGCCGTGCTCGTTCGCCCCGAAGAAGCCGCGCTCGACGCGCTCAGCGAAGCCTGGCTCGCGAAGGACGGCGCCCGCAGCCAACAGCGCAACGTGAAGTTCCTGCAGGAGCACGCCGGCCACGACAGCCCCGCTGGCCACAAACGCCTGCAATGCCGGTTTCTCGTCGGTCCGACCGAACTGCTCGGCGAACACGGCGACCTGCAGGCCGTGCGCGTGCAGCACATGGAACTCGTCGCTGACACCGATGGTACGCCGCGCCCGAAGGCCCGCGACTCGTTTGAGGAGGTGCCGGTCGACCTCGTCTTCAAGGCAATCGGCTATCGCGGCATTCCCGTGCCCGGCGTGCCGTTTGACCAGAAGAAGGGCATCGTGCCAAACCTGGATGGCCGGGTGCTCGACAAGGTCGGTGGTTCGGCCCTGGTTGGCCACTACGCCGCCGGCTGGTGCAAACGTGGTCCCACCGGCCTCATCGGCACCAACAGCCTCGATGCGAAGGCCACGGTCGACGCGATGCGCGAAGACTTCGCACAAGGCGCGCGGCTCGCGCCAACGCGCACCGATATCGCCGATACGCTGCGCGCGCGCGGCGTCGACGCGGTGACATGGGCGGACTGGCAACGACTCGATGCGTGGGAACTTGCCGAAGGCCAGAAGCGCGGCAAACTGCGCCACAAGCTGCCTTCGATCGAGGCCGTGATGCTGGTCCTGCGCGACCTGCGCGCCGGGGCTTCGGCGCAGGCGTGAACAGTCGGCGGTCCCTCAGCGCATCGCTCAGTTGGGGGAACGCTGGAACGCCGCCGCGCATCGGCTACCGTGCAGCGGATGCCCAGCAAGTTCGAGGCGTTTGCCGCCTGCCAGCCCGGCCTCGAGCCTTTGCTCGCCCGTGAGATCGAGAACCTTGGCGCCACCCCACGGTCGCTCGCTGGCGGTGTCGCTTTTGGTGCCGACGTACGCCTCGTGATGCAGAGCTGCCTGTGGCTCGGCACCGCCAGCCACGTGATGCTGCGCGTCGTCGAATTCCCGTGCCGCGCGCTCGGCGAGCTCGAACGCAAGGCGAAGTGCATATTGTGGAAGGAGTGGCTGCGGCCACAATTTGCCATCGACGTGCGCGCCACCACCCGAGCCTCGCGCGTCTTTCACACGGGAGCCATCGAAGAACGCGTACAAAACGCCATTTCGGCCGCGTTCGGCAAGCCGATCCGCGAGGCCAAACCCGAGGATGAGGACGTCGCCCGCCTCAGTGTGCGTTTCCACCACGACGTGTGCACGATCTCGCTCGATGCGATGTCGACGCCACTGCACCGGCGCGGTTACCGCCTTGAGACGGCGAAAGCGCCGCTGCGCGAAGACCTCGCGCATGCGCTGCTGCTCGCGGGTGGCTACACGAAGGACGAGGCGCTGCTCGATCCGTTCTGCGGCAGCGGCACCATCGCCATCGAAGCGGCGGCGATGGCGCGCGGCCTCGCACCTGGGCGCCTGCGCCCACCGGCGCTCGGTCACCTCGCGATGTTCGATGCAGAACTCTGGATGGAGGTCCGCGCGGAAACGCGCCAGCAGGGCAGTCCAGAAGCCAGTGCCCCACCGCGCATCGCCGCCGGCGACCGCGACGCGGGCGCCATCGAAGCCGCCAAGGGCAATGCCGAACGCGCGGGCGTGCGCGACATGATCGAGTTCACGCATGGCGCATTCACGGCGCACCCGTGGCTCGAAGGGCCAGGCAACGCACCTGCGCGTGGCCTGATCGCCACCAATCCCCCGTTTGGCGTGCGCGTGCCCAAAGGCAACAACCTGGCCCCGCTCTACCAGACGCTCGGCCACCGCGCGGCGCGCCTCGGGGAACACTGGCGGGCCGTGATCCTTGCCCACGACGTGCGACTCGCGCGGCGCACCGGGTTGCCCCTGCAGGCAAGGTTCACGACGCGGCACGGTGGCCTCGCGGTGACCGCGCTGGCCGGCACAATGGTTGCCGCCGCCAAAGCCGGCAGTGAGTCGGCGCCCAAAGACTGAGCGCCAGCCGCACCCCTGCTGCAAGTGTGGCGCGCGCTGCGGCACACGCTGTTTGGGACGTCTTTGCGACCACGCCTGGCGGCGCTCCGCCTACAGTGTGGGGCTCCCACCAACCCCGAGGCTCCATGCTCCTGCTTCGTTTTGCCGCCTTGCTGCTCGCGGCCACCACAGCGTCCCTCTCCCTATCTGCACAAGCGCAGATCGTGCACGCCAACTTCGACACGCCCACCTTCGACGATGGCGTGAGCATGGGCGGCCCCAACCTGCTCTTCGCCATCAAGACCCAGGCGCCCACGGTGCTCGCTGCCACGCGCGTCGAGGTGTGGACCGGCGAACAGTCGGGCACCAACACGATCTCCTTGTGGAGTCACGACGCCATCAACAACCGCCCGCTGGCGCCACTTGGCACCGGCAGCTGGTCGATGGGCCGCGTCAACGGCTGGCAAGGCGCCCCCCTCGCGACGCCCGTGGTATTGAACGCCAATGAGGACGTCTGGGTCGTCTGGGGTTGCCAGAACGGCGCGCAGGCGCCGGCGGACGGGCCTGGGCCTGGTGCGCAGCAGTATCGCGGCAGCTTTGACGGCGGCGCGTCGTGGAACGGACCGTTCACCGGCCAACAGTGGAAGTTCCGCATCTGGACCGGTTTTGCGGGCCATTACGAGGTGTATGGCACGGGCTGCAACGGCTCGCGCGGCACGCCCCAACTCGGTTGGTACGGCATGCCACTCGCAGGCACCAGCTTCGATGTGCACCTCGACCGCGGCGCCGCCAACAGCTTCGCCGTGCTCTCGTTTGGCACTTCCAACACCAACGAGAACGGCACGCCGCTGCCCTATTCGCTCGCCGGCCTCGGTGCCCCCAACTGCAGCGTGCAAGCCTCCCTGTTGGTGACCGCATTCGCGCCGACGAATGCCACGGGCCACGCCCAGATGGTCACGAGCCTGCCGAACGACCCGACGTTGGCCGGATTCCTGTTCTTCAACCAGTGGTTCTGCCTCGACACCGCGGCCAACGCGCTCGGTCTCTCGACCAGCAACGCCGGCGCCGCCACGATCGGCTTCTAAGCTGGTCCGCAGCAAACGCGAGAGTGACTAGGCTCTCGCAATGCTGAGGCAGGGCGGCGACCATGCTCCCCGCATGAGCCGCACCCGCCACCTCGCCCTCTCCGCCCTCGCTCTCGGCACTGCCGCCGTTGCCCAGCACGACACTGCGACCGGCACCAAGCAGCCGGCCCTCGTGATCGCGCCGGCCAGCAACGAGGCGCAGGACCAGATCAAGAGCTTCCAGCTCGCGCCGGGCCTCGTGTGCGATCTCGTGGCCGCCGAGCCGGACCTCTGCAATCCGGTCGCCTTCGCGATCGACGGCAAAGGCCGCTTCTACGTGGCCGAGACGTTCCGCATCAACGATGGCGTCTTCGACACGCGCAGCTACATGCAGTGGAAGGACGCGGATCTCGCGTGTTTGACGGTCGCGGACCGCATCGCGAAGTACGAGAAGTACATCCCAAACGACATCCCGAAGTACCGCGCGTTCCCCGAGCGCATCCGCATGCTCGTCGACACCGACCGGAACGGCACGCTCGATCGTTCGACGGTGTTTGCCGACCAGTTCCACGAACTGGCCGACGGCATCGCCTCCGGCGTGCTGCCGGTTGGCAACGACGTCTACTTCACGAATATCCCCAAGCTCTACAAACTGCGCGATGCCAACGACGACGGCATCGCGGACGAAGTCCAGGTTCTGCACGATGGCTACGGCGTGCACACGTCGCTGATCGGCCACGACCTGCACGGCCTCATTGTCGGCCCGGATCGCCGCCTCTACTTCTCGATCGGCGATCGCGGCTTCCACATCCAGCAAGGCGACCGCACCCTCGCGTATCCACACGAAGGCGCCGTGCTGCGCTGCGAACTCGACGGCAGCGACCTCGAAGTCGTGCACCGCGGCCTGCGCAACCCTCAGGAACTCGCGTTTGACCAATGGGGCGACCTGTTCACGGGCGACAACAACAGCGACGGTGGCGACCGCGCGCGTTTCGTGCACATCGTGCCGGGTGCCGACAGCGGCTGGCGCATCGGCTACCAGTGGCTCGACGACCGCGGCGCGTGGAATCGCGAGAAGATGTGGCATGCTCGCCATCCCGGTCAACCGGCGTGGGTCATGCCGCCGATCATGAACTTCGCGGATGGCCCTTCGGGGCTCGTCTACGATCCAGGCCAGGGTCTGCCCGAACGCTTCCGCGACTGCTTCTTCCTGTGCGACTTCCGCGGCGGCACCACCTACAGCGGCGTGCACGCCTTGCGCGTGCAACGCAATGGCGCGGGTTTTGAACTCGCGAGCGTGCAGAAGGCGATCTGGAGCATCCTCGCCACCGACGTCGACTTTGGCCCCGATGGCTCGATGTACGTGTCGGACTGGGTCTCGGGCTGGAACAAGACCGGCAAGGGCCGCATCTACCGCGTTCGCACCCAGCAGATGCAGAACGACATGGCTCTGCGCAACACGGCGAACCTGCTCGGCAGCGACCTGACCCAGCGCGGCGAAGCGCAGTTGCGCGCGCTGCTCGCCCATGCCGACCGCCGCGTGCGCCAGGCTGCGCAGTTCGCGCTCGTCGATCTCGGCGCCACGGCCGTGCTCGCCGATGTAGCGAAGTCGCCCGAATCGCGCCTCGCCCGCCTGCATGCGATCTGGGGCCTCGGCGCGCTTGGCCGCAAGGACCAGAACGCACTCGAATCGGTCCCGGCACTGCTCGAGGACGGCGATGCGGACGTGCGGGCGATGGCCGCACGCGTGCTCGGCGACGCGCGCGTGAAGGACGCCGGCAAGGCCCTGCTGAAGGCCCTGCAGGACGGCAACGCGCGCGTGCAGAAGGAAGCGGCGCTGGCGCTTGCTCGACTTGGCCCGAATGCGCCGAAGAACACGCCACAGGCCCTGTTTCTACTGCTCGCCAAGAACGAAGACCGCGACCACGTGCTGCGGCATGCGGCGGTGTTCGCGCTCGCGAACTTCGACGATCGGGATGCCGTGCAGGCGCGCGCCGGAGATGCCAACCGCTCGATTCGCCTCGGTGCGCTGCTGGCGATGGCGCGGTTGCGCGATCCACGCATCGCGTCGTTCCTGCAGGACAGCGAAGAATCGCTGCGCTACGAAGCCGCGCGCGCGATCTATGGGGAACCCATCGACGGCGCCATGGAGGCACTCGCCAAGCTCGCTTACGACGAGACTCCGGACGCCCCGGGCATCGATTGGCGAGCCCTGAACGCCAACCGCATGATCGGCGAAGTCGAAAACGCGGAAGCCCTCGTGCACGTGGCCAACTCGGCGAATCACCCGGCCGCAACGCGCCGCGAAGCGCTCGCGATTCTCGCCGAATGGCCGACACCACACGGCCAGGATCGCGTCTTCGGCAATTGGCGCCCGTGCACCCATCCGCACGCCGATATCGTGCTGCAGGCGTTTGGTGCGACCGTCGAGCACCTTCTCGCGGACGAAGCCGTCGCAGCCGAAGCCGCCAAGACCACGGGCGCGCTGCGTCTCACCAACCGCGCCGGCTTGCTCGCCGCGTACGTCGCCGAGGGCAAGCACCCGAGCGACGCGCGCATCGCCGCGCTCGATGCGCTCGCCACGATGTCGGCCCCCGAACTGGCGGGTGCGGTCGATTCGATCGATGCAGCAGCACCAGTGCCACTGCGCAAACGCGCCGTCGAGCTCATGTCGCACGCGGCACCGGAGAAGGCCGTTCCCGTGTTGGCGACGCTGCTCGACAACGCGTCCGTTGGCGAACAGCAGGCTGCGTTTGCCGCACTCGGCGACATGCAGCACGCGAGCGCAAGTGCCCTGCTCGGTGCGTGGCTCACGAAACTGCAGGCGGGAACGGTTCCTGCCGCGCTGCAACTGGACCTGCTCGAAGCCGCCGCCAAACACGCCGAACTGAAGGCCGTGCTCACCGCGCGAGAAGCCACGGAAGCCAGCGGCGGGCCTCTCGCGGCCTACCAGGCGTGCCTGGACGGCGGTGACGCCAAAGCCGGCCGCTCGGTGTTCTACGACTTCGAAGCGACGCGCTGCACGCGGTGCCACACGCTCGGTGGGCAGGGCGGCAACGCCGGCCCGGTGCTCGACGGCATCGGCAAGAAACAGACGCGGGAGTACCTGCTCGCCGCGCTCATCGCACCAAGCACCAACATCGCCGAGGGTTTTGGCGCGATGACGATCGAACTCCACAACGGCGACCAGATCGTCGGTGTCGTAACCAAGGACCAGGATGGCGAAGTCACCGTGGTGGGCGGCTCCGGCGAGCCTGTGAAGGCGAAGTGGAGCGACATCAAGAAGCGCACGCCCAACGGCACGAGCGCGATGCCGCCCATGGGTGGCCCCCTGAGCAAGCGTCAGATCCGCGACGTGCTCGCGTTCCTCACCAGCCAGCAGTAGCTGGCGACGGTAGGCGGTCCGGCGACCTGCGGCCTACGCGAACAGTTCGGGCCGCACCTTGCCCGCGACGTCCGTGAGCCGGAAGTCGCGCCCCTGGAACCGCCAGGTCAACTGCTCGTGATCGACGCCGAGCAGGTGCAGCAACGTCGCCTGCAGATCGTGCACGTGGATCGCATTGTCGGCGACACGGTAGCCGAGTTCGTCGGTGGCGCCGATCACCGCCCCGCGCTTCATGCCACCACCCGCGAGCAGCATCGAATAGCAGTGTGGGTGGTGATCGCGGCCAAGGAACTTGCTGCCGTCGCGCTCTTCGTTCATCGGCGTGCGGCCGAACTCGCCGCCCCAGACGACGAGCGTCTCCTCGAGCAGCCCGCGCCGTTTCAGATCGATGAGCAATCCCGCCAGCGCGCGATCAAGCTGTTGCGCCTTCTTCGGGAACTGCGTCATGAGGTCATCGCTCGGATTCGTGCCGTGAATATCCCAGCCGGAATCGAACAACTGCACAAAGCGCACGCCGCGCTCGATGAGGCGGCGCGCGAGCAGGCAGTTATTGGCGAGGGACGTCTCCCCCGGCGTCGTGCCGTAGAGCGCGTGCACTTCGGCCGGTTCGCTCGCCAGATCGACCGCCTCGGGCACCGACATCTGCATGCGGAACGCGAGTTCGTACTGCGCGATGCGCGCCGTCGTCTCGGGGTCGCCTGTGCGAGCCTCCTGGGCACGATTGAGGTCGGTCAACGCGCGCAGCGAACGTTCGCGGCGCGCGCGGTCGTAACCCGCCGGATCCTGCAGGTAGAGCACCGGGTCACCCTGCGACCGGAACTCACAGCCCTGATGCACCGACGGCAGAAAACCCGCGCCCCACAGCGCCTTGCCTGCACTCGGCAGGTTGCCGCCACTCAACATCACGACGAACGCCGGCAGGTTGCCATTCTCGCTGCCGAGACCATAACTGACCCACCCGCCCATCGACGGACGCCCCGGCCGCGGCGCGCCCGTGAACATGAGCAGTTCGGCGGGCGCGTGGTTGAACTGGTCGGTGAACATCGACCGCACGAGCGTCGTCTCGCCCATCTGCTGCGCAAGGTGCGGAAACAGCTCGCACATCTCGATGCCGTTGGCCGCGCGGATCCAGCCGTGCGGATGACCGAGCAGCAGCGGGTGCCCCTTGATGAACGCAAACCGCTCTTTGTCGAGGAACTCCTCGGGGCACTTCTGCCCCGACAGGCGATCGAGCATCGGCTTGCGATCAAACATGTCGAGCGTCGGCGGCGCGCCCTCCATGTGCAGGTAGATGACGTTCTTCGCGCGCGGCGGGATCTGGCGACCACGTTTCGTCGGGTCCGAGCCAAGCAGGTCCGGCAACGCGAATGCGCCGAGCGACAGCGCCGAATCCTGCAAGAACCAGCGGCGTGCCTGCAGTGCCGCGAGACCGTCATAGAAGGGACCCTGCATCGGCATCACCGTTTGGTCAGGAACTCGTCGAGATTCAACACGACACCGCACACCACGGCCCATGCCGCCAGTTCGGCCGCACCTTCGCGCCCGCCGACGACCATTGCCGCCACCGCCGCCGGGTCCGCAGCGAAGTGGCGCCGTTCTTCGCGCAGCAGTTCGAGCACCCGCTCACGTTCTGGCACGGTCGGCTCGCGCAACAGACATTGCTGCCACAACCAGCGCACAGAGGACACATCGTTGCTCCCCGCATCGCGCGCCGACTGCACGCGCTCCGCCAACGCGAGCGCAGCCTCGTGGAACTCCGGATCGTTCCAGACCACAAGCGCCTGCAGGGGTGTGTTCGTGCGCTGACGCTTCAGCACGCACGCTTCGCGGCTTTGCGCATCAAAGACGAGCATCGCCGGATGCGGACTCGTACGCCGCCAGAACGTGTAGAGCGCGCGCCGATACCGATCGGGGCCATTCGCGTTCTGCCACTGCTCACCGCTGTAGAGCTGCATCCACACGCCATCGGGCTGCGGCGGCATCACGCTCGGCCCGCCAAGCTGTTCGTGCAGCAGCCCCGACACCGCGAGCGCCTGATCGCGCAGCATCTCGGCGGGAAGGCGGAACGACGCCCCGCGCGCGAGCCAGCGGTTCTGCGGATCGACCTCGCGCTGCGCCGACGACGCGGCCGAATCCTGTGCGTAGGTGGCCGACAGCACGATCGTGCGCAGCAAGTGGCGGAACGACCAGCCGTGCGCCATGAAGTCGGCGGCGAGCCAATCGAGTAGTTCGGGATGCGTCGGCTTTTCACCTTGCGTGCCAAAGTCCTCGCTCGTTGTCACGAGGCCCGCGCCAAACAGCTCAGCCCAAACGCGATTGCACTGCACACGCGCCGTCAGCGGATTGTCACGCGACACGAGCCAGCGCGCAAAACCGAGCCGGTTGCGCGGCGCATCGGCGGGCATCGGCGGCCAGCACGCCGGGGTCCCAGGCTGCACAACCATTCCCGGCGTCAGGAACGAACCGCGCAGGTGAAGGCGCGTCGTACGCGCCTTGTCTGGCGGCAGCTCCTTCAACACTGGCACCGGATCGCCCTGATTCGCGAGAAACTCCTTCTCCGCATCGGTGATGCGTGTGCGCAGCTCCGCGAACTCGGGAGCGCGGGCGAGATACTCGCGCCGCAGCAGCGAACGCGCGTGGTCATCGCAAGCTTCGGGGGCCATGGCAAGCGCCTGCGCCACCTCGCGCCCGAACTCGCTCGCGCGCAGATCGAAGTAGAAACCGCCGATGCCGCCACCATTGGTGATCTTCAGCAGCAGCTCGTTGTCACCCGGGCGCAGCGCCACCGACAGCAGCTCTTGATCCGCAGCCGCACCGCGCCCCACTTCCTTGGCGAGCACTTCGGCACCGTTCCACCACACCTTGATCGCGTCGTCACTGCCGAGCGAGAGCACCGCCGTGGCCGCGACCTCGGCGTGAATCGTGCGGTGCAGATAGAACGCGCTGTTGTCACCGCTCCACGTGTGCACCTTGCCATCCCGATAGCCCGGCTCGTCGCGCCAGCGCAAGCCCTGCTGATCGGCGCCGAGCTTCACACCCTCGGTCTCGGGCGCAAACGCAGTCGCGTGCGCCGTATGGAAGTCCGACGCCGCGATGGGCCCGAGCACGTGCCACACAGAACTCGTCGCGCGCGCCTCACGAAACGCCAACAGGCCCGCGCGCGCCGTAGCAGCCCAACGATCGACCGCGGCGTCGTCGGCCTGCCACTTGCTGCGCAACGCCGTCAGTTCGAGCTCGAGCACCTTCTGCGTCGCCCGCTGCCGCGCCGACGGCACGCGCAACACCGGCGCGTCGTTGGGCTGGTCGTTGTCTTCGGTCTGATCGAAGATCGCGAACAACTCGAAGAACTCCTTCTGCGAGAACGGGTCGTACTTGTGGTCGTGGCACTGCGCACAACCCATCGTCGTCCCCATCCACACGCCCATCGTCGTACTCACTCGATCGATGACCGCCGCGCACCGGAACTCTTCGTCGTCGGTGCCGCCCTCCGTATTCGTCATCGTCTGCCGATGGAACGCCGTCGCCAACCGCTGCTCATCCGTAGCACCGGGCAACAGGTCGCCGGCCAGCTGGTCGATCGTGAACTCATCAAACGGCAGATCGCGCAAGAAGGCGTCGATCACCCATTCGCGATAACGCCACATCGTGCGTCGCAGCGCGTCCTTCTCATAACCCTGCGAATCTGCATAGCGCGCCAGATCGAGCCACCACTGCGTCCAACGTTCGGCACAGCGCGGCGAAGCCAACAGCGCATCCACGGCGCGGGCCTCGGCATCCACGTCCGTGTCCGCCACGAACGCAGCCACTTCCGCCGGGGTTGGTGGCACGCCGGTGAGATCCAGGGTCACGCGCCGAAGCCAGGCGGCGCGATTGGTACGCGGCGCCGGCGAAAGGCCGTTTTGCTCCATGGCGGCGAGGACCCACGCATCGAGCGGCGAACGCACCCACGCAGGGTTGGCAGTCGCGGGCACGGCTCGCACCTGCACTGGCTGGTAGGCCCAGTGTGGTGACTGCGCCGGGCACGCAACCGCAACGATGGCCACGAGGGCCGGACTCAGCACAGACAGCAGGTAGGGCGTGCGTCTCATGTTGCGGCACCTCGAGCGGCGGAGGATTGTCGCCCGATGGCAAGGCCTGACAACCCACGCATCCGGGATTCCGCGGCGATTGCGCAGCGTTCACCGCCAAGAATCCCACCCGCGCAGCGAACACCGTTCCGCCTGACTGCCTGGCACGCGGTACCCTCCTCACGACACCCAACCGGGGCCTAACCACCCCCACCCGCGCAAGCGACCCCCGAGAACCGGGGCGATGACCACGGAAACCTGGCGATGACTGCATTTTGAGCCGTCCTTTCGTGGGGAAAGGGCGCCTCCACGCCGCCAGCCAGACCCCCTTGGCCGTCGTTTCTTTGCACCGAAAACTATGCACCTCCACCGCATCCTCTCCTCCGTCATTCTGGCCCTCGCCGCGTCGCACGCGGCCGCGCAGAGCTACCTGCCCACCCAAGGTCAGGTCGTAATCGCCGACGGCGATGCCGTCGCCTCGGTGCCAGGCGCCGTGATCAACACCAACGGACTCGACACCCCCGCCATGGGCCTCAACGGCGACATGGTGCTGCGCGCCCAGATGCTGAGCGGTAGCGGTGGCGTCTCGACGGCCAACAACCGCCTGCTGCTCTACGGGCGCTCGGTCGACGACATGGTGGTAGTTGCGCGCGGTGGTGATCCGGAACCGACCGGCCTCTTCCCCGGCGCCATCCTCGGCACGGCGACGGCTTCGGGCATCGGCAGCGGCACCCGCATCAGCCCGATCGGCGGCATCATGCTCTGGGGCTCGTCCCTGAGCGGCGGCCCGATCATCGCAACCGGCACCGGCGCCACGGGTCGCAACGACTCGGCACTGTTCTGGGGTCCCGTCGGCGGCCAGGCCATCCTCGCGCAGCGCGGCCAACTGACGCCCGGCGGCGGCGGCTCGTTCTTGAACACGGCGTTCTCGAGCATCAGCAACCAGCCCTCCTGCATGAACGCGTCGGGCACCACGGTGTTCCAGGCGGCGCTCGAAGCAGGGGACGTGGTCGGCACGACCAACAACGCCGCCTGGCTCGTCGGCACGCCCGGCGCGCTGCAGATCATGCTGCGCAAGGGCGACACCTTCACGGTGCCCGGCGGCGACGCAGTCATCGGCTCGCTCGGCTTTGGCGTGCAGATGAACGAACTCGGCATGGTGCTGCACGACGAGAAGTTCTCGACGACGCTCGGCACCGCGCCAGCCACCACGGCAACCGACGGCCTGCTCATGCTCTACATCCCGGGCACGGGCAACCTCATCGTCGCCCGCGAAGGTGACGCCGCCCCCGGCACGGTCGGCGCGACCTATGGTTCGCTGACGATCGGCACCATGGCGCTCTCGCGCTCGGGCAAGATGTGCTTCAACGCCTCGCTCGTCGGCGGCGACGTCTCGGGCACGACCAACGATGCGGCGATCTACGTCGGCGACACGACCGGTTTCACGATGGCCGTGCGCAAGGGTGATGCAGCGCCGAGTGGCGTGCCCGGCGAGACCTTCGCGACGCTCTACACGAGCAGCATCAACGTCAACGACAACGGCGCGGTGATGTTCTACGCGATCCTCGCGGGCGCCACGGTGACGACCGACAACGATGCCGGCCTCTGGGTCGGCACGCCCGGCAACCTGTCGATCATCGCGCGCGAAGGCGATGTCGCGCCAGGCATCGCCAACGCGGTGTTCACGACCATCACGCCAGGCAGCGCGCACCTCAACGATCGTGGCCAGAGCGTCTTCGGCTGCTCGATCCTGCTGAACGGCACGACCAGCCAGAGCGCGACCTACGCCTACGACCCGAACCAGGGCCTGATCCTGCTGAACACGGCCGGCGACACCTACACGACCTCGACGGGCCCGAAGACCGCCAACGGCATCGACGGCGGCATCCAGTTCAACTCGGGTGACGGCTGCGCGATGACGCTCAACAACAACGGCGACTTCGTTCGTCGCATCAACTTCACCGCCGGTAGCGCGGTCGTGCGCGGCCACATCGGTGGCATGCAAGCCGCCCCGGCCTCGCTCTCGTCCGCCGGCGGCACCCAGAGCTGGGAACTCAGCGCCGGTGCGGCCAACGCCGGTCGCCTCTACGTGATCGCGGGCACGCTGAGCGGCACGCGCCCTGGCTTCACTTTCGGCGGCGCCAACGTGCCCCTGAACCAGGACTTCTGGTTCCCGCTGTCGCTGCAGGCCGCGAACGGCCCGGTCTACACGAACTCGTGGGGCCTGCTCGATGGCAACGGCCACGCCAGCGCCTCGTTCAACTTCCCGGCTGGCTTCGGCTGGATGCAGGGCGCCCTGTTCCACCACGCCTTCCTGGTGCTCGACATCGCCACGGTGCTCCCGACCTTTGTCAGTGAGCCCACCTCGGTCCGCCTGTACTGAGTTCTTGCCCTCTGCCGCTCGCAGCGAAGATCTCGCTGCGAGCCATGCGCAGAGCGTCGGTTCTGGCGGCCCGCGCACATCCAGGTCGCGCAAAACCCGCGGAACTGCTCGACCGGCCAAAGTCTGCGTTTCGCGGACGCCGGGCGGCCCAGTAGCCTTGCGGGACACGGCGCGCCCACCCCTCTGGCCCGCCGCCCTTCCCCGAGGTGCTGCATGCCCGCTGTGTCCCTGCGCCGCCACTCCATAGCCTTCCTGCTGCTCGCCGGCGCGTGCTCGACGCCTCCCGCGGTCTCGACCGTCAAGGGCTATCGCGCATTCGCGGTCGGCTACCACGGCGAAGTCGTGGCGCTGGGGGCCGCGGAGCAGTTTCCAGAGCCAACGATCACCACGTCGACGAAGGAGGATGCCCGCCTCGTCACCGTGCGCACGACGATCGTGGAGATGCCGATCGCGATCGCCGAGAAGTTCATGCCGGCGTTGCTCGAGAAGAACGCGAGCGAGCCTCTCACCGAACCCAGCAAGGCGCCGGCGACCACCCCGCCGGTCACGGATGGCGGCAACCCCAATGCCGCGGGCGGCAACCCGGGCCGCCTGCAACCGCGCAAGGTCGACGTTCCGCTGCAGGGGTTCGGCCAGGTGCCGGCTTCGCCGCCAGGCAAAGGCCCGGGCGCGCTGGCGACCATGCGCGGCGTGCACGCGGACCCGGCGGAACTCAAGAAGTCGCTGTCGCAGCTGTTTGCCAACGGCCAGGCCCGCCTGCTCGGCGAACCCGAGATCTCGTGCGCGGAAGGCGCCGAAGCCGCGGTTTCGTGCCTCGACCAGACAGCGCTCGTGCAGCGTGTCGACCTCGTGCCAAGCGGCAACTCCGAGTTTGCCTTCGACTTCGCGGTCGACAGCGTGCAACACGGCACCTGGCTACAACTATCGCCACGCCGCGCCGCCAACGGTGGAATGCAACTCGGCATCCGCCTGCAATTGCGCGAACTCATCCAACCGGTGCCCGTCGCGGAAACGCGATTTGGGCGCATTCATGTGCCCGCCGTGGCCATCCAGGACCTGCGCGCCATCGAGCCGATTGCCCCCAATGACGGGCTCGTGCTCGGCACGATGAGCGGCGGATCACCAGGCATGGTCGTGCTCGCGCTCGTTTTCATTCAAGCCGTGCCGGGCGGCAAGGGCACCTGGGTGCTGCCGTGATCTTCTGCCGATGAGCATCGCCGCGATCACCACCATCACGCGCAACCTGTCCGAGTGGGCCGGCGCGGCCAACGAGAAGTTCCTGCGTACAGAGCAGGAACAGCAGCTCGAACGGCACCTCGGCGACCCGGCCAAACGCGCGCAGATCCACGTTGCCGCGTGGATGCTGGGCACCTGGCACCTCGGCCACGGTTTCGTGCAGGTCATGAACGGCAACGGTCGCGGCTTCGACGAAGCCCGCATCGGCCAGAGCCTGCGGCGCTGTTCGCTGCTGCTGCGCCACACACACCACCAGCCAGTGCGCCGGGCCAGCAACCCGAAGCAGGCATTCTCGGTGATGCAGGGCGCGCTCACGGCCCTGCTCGGGCTCGCGCTCGCCGATCCGGGCGCCGAGGCGCTATACGACATCCTGCTCGCGCAACCGGACAGCACGTTTGGCGAAACGGACCACCTGCCGCTGTTTGTGCGCGAACTGCTGCGAGTGCGAGCGGGCGACCGCCCCAACGTGGCTTCGCGACTCGGCCCGTACGAAGAGGTGTTCCGCCACTGGACGGGCGACCAGCGCCTGCTCGCCCAGCACCTCGCGGCCGCGCTCGACGTGCACCTGCAGCAGGTTCGCGGCGCCGGATCCACCTTCGAGGATCCCCCTTGCCGGCTCTATCCCACAGAAGTGCTGGCGGTGCGCAATGTGAGAAAGTGGCTGTCGCTGCCGACTCCCAAGGTCGAACACCCGCTGATGTTCACCAACCTCGTCACGATGCTGCCCGACGCCGCCTGGCCGCCGCACGACGTCGTGCAGAAGCTCGAACGCTCTCTTCGCACGCGCTGAGGCTCGCAGTGTTCTCCCTCCAGGAACTCAACCGCCTCGCTGCGCAAAGTCGGGTCGTGCTCAAGCAGGAACCGGCGACGACCGTCGAAGTGCTCGGCCAGGGCCCGGACGCCGTCGTGCGCAAGGTCTACCGCAATCGCGGCACCCGGTGGCTGCAGTCGTTCGGACGCCGCAGCCGCGCCGAACGCGAATACGACAACCTGCGCGCCGTCGAACGCACCGGCAGCGCGTGCACACGCGCCCTCGGCTGGTCCGCAAGGCGGCGGCTGCTCTGCATCGAAGAATCGACCCTGATCACCCAGTTCGTTCCGTCGAGCACACCGCTCAAGCAGGTCCTCGCCAACCTGCCGCGCGGCGGCTCAGCACCCGAGAGGCGCCTGCTGGCTGCGGCGGCAGGCCAACTGCTGGCAACCTTGCACCGCGGCGGCTTTCTCTGGTGCACCCCGATGCCGCGCAACATCCTGGTGCTCGGCGCCCCCGCACAAGGCCAGCTGGCCGTCTGCGACACCCCCGCCGGCATCGACTTCGGGCGATCGATCCGCGGCACCGCGCTCAGCACGATCGACCTGTTTGATGCCGCGTTCTCGCCGAGCCGCCGGCGCGACTTCTCGGCCACCGAGCGGTTCCGCTGGCTGCTGGCCTACTGCGCGGGGGACCGCCAGGAAGTGCGACGACTCTGGCGAATTGTGGCACCACGCAGCGTTTTCGCCCACGATGCGCGGCGCGCCCTCGCGATGTTCTGGCACACGTATATCCTTCTGCCCCTGCGGCGCCGCCGCAGCCACCCGCAGCAATCCGCGACATGACCGACCTTCACAACCCGATGCAGCAGAGCAAGCTGCACAACTACAACAGCACACGCGGCGCCGAGTCCTACAAGGCCGACTACACCAACAAGCTGCACCGCAAGTGGTCCGACAAGCGCGAACGCGCGCTGCTGACCCGGTACTTCGCCGAGATCGGCCACGTCGGCACCATTCTCGACCTGCCGTGCGGCCACGGCCGCTTGTCGGACCTGCTGAAGAACAAGTGCGACAAACTCATCGAAGCCGACTGGTCGTTCACGATGGTCTCGCTCAACCAGCGCGACCATGGCCGCGATTCCCGCAGCTACTTCCGCGCCTCCGCCCTCGAGATTCCACTGCCGGACAAGAGTGTCGACGTGGTGGTCAGCTTCCGCCTCTCGCACCACCTCGAGACCTCCGAACTGCGCGAACGCCATCTGCGCGAGCTGTTCCGCACGGCAAAGAAGACCGTCGTCGTCACGTGGTTCTCGGCCACCTCGCTGAAGAACCTGCTGCGCGAGGTGCGTGTCAAGTTGACCGGCAAGAAGCCCAAGAACGTGCTGCGCAACGAACGTGTGCGGGCGATCGCCGCCGAATGCGGCTTCGAACAACAACGCGCAAAACCACTGTTCCGCATCGGCAGCGGCCACGTGCTCGGCATGTTCACGCGGCGCTGAGATGGCGATCGAGCCACCAGCCCTGCCGTTCGCTGTTCAGCGCATCGTCTACTTCGCGCTGATCATGAGCATGCTTTGCTATGCGGTCGTGCCGGCCGTCGTGCTCCAGCAGAATGGCGGCAAAGGGCTCGCCGAAGTGCCACTGCCGATGCTCGACACGGTGGCGATAACGCTCGGTGCTGCGCTGGGAGTCGCCGCCATCTTCGTTCGCGGCAAGCTGCACACCGTAGCCGCGGCCCTGGCCGGCGCAGCGCGAGCCAGAGCCCTGTTCCGCGCCACGCTGGTGCCGTTGGCGATGATCGAAGCGGGCTGCCTCCTAGGCCTCACGGCCTGGTTGATGAATGGCAACCCGGTGCCAGGGCTCGTCGTCGCGCTGGTGCTGTTGTCGCTCGCGATCCTGATCGTGCCACTGCGCGATCCGGCCTGACGACACCAGCACTTGCGCCCCGCGCGCTGCACTGCGCGGGGACGCCATCGGCTTCGAACTAGAGCGTGCCGAGCAGCACCTGCAGACCGTTCGACGTGATCACGCCGGCCGGATTCTCAGGGTTGCTGGTCTCGAGCTCAAACGCCTGCACGAAGACCTGCACGCCGGCATAACCGACGGGCCACGTGAAGGAGAACCCACCCGTTGGCGAACTGAACACCAAGGGGCCAAACGACGTCATGCTGCCCGGGAACGGCAGGTAACCCGAACAACCAGGCGCCGGCAGGCCGTAGCTCGTGAGCGGCGTGCCCGCGAGATCCTGACCGAAGCTGGCCTGCATGAGCGTGACTCCCGGCGAGCGGATGTTGCTGACCGTGTAGGTGACGGGGTTGCCCATGATCGGACGCGCCGACGTGCTCAGGGTGAGCGGACCGAGTTCGGTAGCCGTCTGCACGACCGAGGCCGTGAGATCGTAGTTGCCACCATCGAATGCGCCGCCGCCCTTCGAGAAGCCAGTGAGCGCGCCACCACCGCTGCTGTCCGAATCGTTGACCAGGGTCTGGTACCGAAGCTCGAACGCGTCCGCACCACCGCCGTCGATGAGTGCAATCTGGAACGTCGACGTCAGCTGCGGCACCGAAGGCGTCGTCTGGAAACACGGCACCCCGAGCCAGGTGATCAGGAACACGCTGGGATTGCTCGGGTCGACCTCGGCGTAGACGTTGGCGATGTTGGTGGCGCCATCAGGCAGAAGGTCCTGCAGCGACGCGCAGATGCGTGCATGCGTGGCGTTCAGCAAGGCCGCCGCGGTCGGCGTGTTGATCGAGCCTGGGGCCGCCGCACCGCCGAGAGCAATGCTGCCGTTCGAGTCGACGTAGATCGTGGACGTGCTGCCACCTGGATAGTCAAACGTGAACGGCAAGGTGATCGCCGCGCTGACGACGTCATCGCCGAGTGCCAGGCCCGTGGTCGTCGGCGCAACGATGGTTGCGCCCGGCACCGTGACCGCCGTGTGGCCGCCGCTGCCATTCGAGAACACCTGCACGGTGTTGCCAGAGAGGTCGTTCGTGCTCAACGGGTATGCGCCCGGGAACGCCTCGTACCAGGAACTGGCAATTGTGTAACAGCCAGTGCCGTACGGGTCGTGCTTGGCAACGCCCGGCGGAATGGAGTAACCAAACCGCACGGCTGGGCAGAACGCGGACACGGCGCCCGTGGTTGCCGTCGTGGCGGCTGCAAACAGCACACGCACCGAACTGCACTTGTGCGTCGCGATGCTATTGGCGGAGACGATGTGCAGCGCCGCTGGAGCCGGCGATGGGACGGTGTCGATGTAGAGTTCGACAAGCAGGTCCTGCCCGAGGCTCGGATCGAAGAGGAACGGCGTCTGCAGCGGGATGTTGATCAGGTAGTCGTTGATAGGCGTGCCACCCGTCGATGTCCCCACGGTGACTGGCCCAACGAAGTTTGGCGTCGTGGGGAACGAGGCGGAACGATTGTTGGCGAAGGTCACATCAATGGCCGCATAGTCCGTCGCGGCATAACCGACCGACACCTGCACATTCGGATAGACACCGTTGCCTTCCACGAACGTGGCACCGATGCGGTATTCGATGCTGTTGATCTGCACAGGCGAGAACACGCCCTGACTCGTGAACGTCGAGGTGTCGTAGACCGCCTGATTGCGCGTCTGCACTTCGCGCCAGATGTTCTGCGTCCAACTGGGATCCCCCGCTGCGGCAGCAGGAGGAACAACCAGGGTCTGCGCGACCGCCGTCGCCGACATCAGGAGAATTACGCTGAGTTTCGAGAGAGCTTGCATGAGGATTCCTTACGCAAAGGGAGGGTCACTGTCCGTGACCAGAAAACGCACCCAGGCATGACCGTGGTGCGCGGCGCGGCACGCTAGGCGCGTTCGCGAATCCCGCAACCCCATCCCTTCGCCACACCCAGACACCGCGCGCACCACCACCCATGGCGCATTTCCGCGGTGTCACACGCCGTCGCCCGACTCTACGCGCGAAACATGACGCCGGTTCGCAAACAGGCACACAGTTCTTCCTGCATTCCGGCAATCGTTGCCGCATCGGGACTCGTGCCGATGGCCTGCAGTATGCGGCGTGCAAGTGGACCACGCGTGAGGATCGCCTCGAGTGCGCCCTTCACTTCCGGGTCAAACACCTCGCTGCCAGGAACAACTCCAGAGGCGAGTTTGCGCCAAACGTCGATCGCACGCTGTGGCGCGGTAGATAGCCCCAAAGCCAGCAACAGGCCCGGGTGTTCGATCACCGCCTCGTCGCCATCCTTGGCGACGCTCCACAAGACGTCCGCAAGTTCCTCCGTGGGCAGATCGGCTAGCGCCGACAGACTGCACCACCGCTCTTCGCACAGTGCGCGCAAGACCGCGACGACGAGCGAACAGATGGCGAGATCGGCTGCGGGATTTTCCTGCACGTCGAGCACGCGGATCTCCAACGCGTCGCGGAAGAACTTCGCCACCACGCCGCGCGAGTTCAGCCACTCTTCGCGCAACAACTGGTCGGGATCCAAGGGTGCGATGTCGCGCCAGGTCGGTTCGAGGATCTCCGCAAAATACTGGGCGCGCGTCGTCACCGGCTCCGGCACGACGAGTCCCGCGATGCGCGGCACGCGCGCCTGGTTGTGGCGATAGACCTGCAGTCGCCAATCGAGCCAACCCGTGAACCTACCATCACAGAACGGCGAACTCGCAGCGAGCGCCGGCAGCAGCGGTAACAAAGCCCTGGCGGCGAGGTGCAAACGGCCAAACTCGTCGTCGTTGGCAAACGGCAGGTTCAGGTGGCAACTCTGCAGATTGGACCAGCCGTGCCCCCGACAATCGAAGATGCGGTCGTAGGCGCCGTAGACCTCGGCGTAGTCGTGCGGCCAGCGCTGGAACTCGCGCTGCGGATCCATCGTCGCGTGCATGCCGCCGGGCAGCAGCGCGGCCCCCATCGGCAACAACGCCGCATCGAGCCGCTGCAGGGACCGCTGGAACTCACGCGCAACGCCGCGCAACGTCGGCGCCGGGCCGTTGGTCTTCAGTTCGACGACGTGCAGCGCCAGCTCGTTGGACCACGAGATCGCACCATCGTCGAAGTCACCGACGTAGCTGCCGGCGAAGTGCTTCAACAACTCGTCCACGATCGGCCGCACCTTCCTGGAGGCGCGATCGACGACCATGTACTCGAGCTCGATGCCGTAGCCGCCCCAGAGACCGAGCGTCATGCCGAACCCCAACCACGATGGCGCGCGGTCACGCGAGCGAAGAAGGTTCGCATGATGCGCAGGTAGAGATCGTCACCGATCACCTCGTCCTCGAAGCCGGCGTCGATATTCGGGTTGTCGTTGACCTCGATCATGTAGACCTTGCCACCGACCTCCTTGAGATCGACGCCGTAGAGGCCCTTGCCGACGTGATTGGCGGCCTTCAGCGCCGTCTTCACGACCTTGGTCGGCGCCATCTCGACGGGAATCGTCTCGGCGCGGCCAACGTCCTCCTTCTTGCCACCTGCGTCGCGCTTGAGGATCTGCCAGTGGTTGTCGGCCATGTAATAGCGGCACGCAAACAACGGCTGACCGTCGAGCACGCCGATGCGCCAGTCGAACTCCGTGGGCACGAAACCCTGGGCAATCACGAGGTCGGACTTCTCCAACATCGCTTCGACCTGCGTGTTGAGCTCCTCCGGCGTCGACACCTTCTTCACGCCGGCGGAGAACGAACTGTCTGGCTGCTTGAGCACGCAGGGCAGGCCAAGGCGCGACACCAGGTCATCGACGTTGCCGCGATGCACGATCATCGTATTTGGCACGAGAATGTCCTGCTGGTCCGCCATTTCGGCGAGGAACACCTTGTTGGAGCAGCGCAGGATCGACGCCGGGTCATCCATCACGACGAGGCCAAGCGCCTCGGCACGACAGGCAAAACGGAACGTGTGATGGTTGACACTCGTCGTCTCGCGGATGAACAGCGCATCAAACTCGCCGATGCGCGGATAGTCCTCCTGTTGGATAAACTCGACGTTGAAGCCGACGTCTTCGCCGGCCTTCTGGAACTTCTGCAGCGCCTTCTTGTTGGAGGGCGGTTCCGGCATCTCCGGATCCACGAGGATCGCCAGGTCGTACGGCCGCTGCGCGCGCTTCTGCGGCCGCGTGTAGGCCTTCTGCAGGAAGTCCGTCGTCGCCTCCTCGGCGAAATGAGCATGCCCGGCCGGGATGTCGTCGATCGCCATCGGCTTCAGGCCTTCGAGCCGCCCGCGCAGGGTCTTCTCGCTCTTGACGAAGGTAGCTTGCAGGTAGGGGCTCGGGAACATGCGAAACAAGGCGTTCGCGAGCCGTTCGTGCCGCTGCGCCATATTGCGCCCGAAATAGACGCTGAGCACATACTCGGCGCTGTGCACCTTGCTCAAGGACTCGTCGATGATCTCCTGCAGATCGCTGCCGGCGATGACCGCGATCGCGCGGTCCTTCATGTTCTGGATCGTCTCGATGCTGGGCATCGGCTTGTGACCGCGCGCGTCGGCGAGCAAGGACACGTAATAGCCGATCTTCTGGTAGCCGAGCGACCGGCACAGGTTGATCAGGCGCACCTTCTCCCAAGTCGTATAGGAGGGGTGCGTCAGGTATTTGCGGGCGGCGACGATCTCGACACCATCCTGCGAGAACGACCACTCCTTGGGGTCGTTGACGACAACTAGATTACGCATGGAACTTCACGCTCCCTTGGTGCCGCGCCCGGGACGTGGCGAACGGGGTTCGATCATCAAGAGGTTTGCATCGTGCGTCAGGACGCCCAGCAGGATCGCTCCCACGGCGCGCTCCAGCGTCACTTCATAATGATTCAACGGAGCCATCGGGTTCTCGAGAAACGGATCGGCCACCAACACGGTGCGACGATCGCGTTGGTATCCACACAGTACAACGAAGTGCCCCTGAGGCTCCCCGCGAATATCGTCATCGTCATCGTCAGGTCCGTACTCCCGCGACTGCCGGTAGAGATAGGTTGAACTCAATCCGGTCAGGATGGGGACGCCGCGACGGAGCCAACGACGCAACAACGGCGGCGCCAGGTCAACGAACCGCAATTCGCCACCAAGCTCCAGGAACTCCACGTACGCGTCGCTGAGCAGCCCCAGGACCGGCCGCTGGGCACCTTTGAAGTCGCGCTGCAACAACAACCGCTTGCACACCTCTTCGCGCGGCATCGAAAACCAGGTTGGGTCGAAGATGCGCAGGTTGTACGTGAAGATCGTCGCCTGGTAGCCGCGCTTCAGCGCGTGGTTGGCGAGGAACACGTCCGCCGTGCCCCCCGAAGGCGTTCGCATGACCTCTTCCACAAGTTGCCGCATTGGCACGTCATCACCCCAATAGCGATAGATCGCATGCAGGCAGGTTGGGCCGCACGTGAAGTCGTCAGGCTGGGGAAGGATGTCGAAGTGCATCCGCTCGAGGGCGGGAGCACGATCGCGGCGCTGCGTCACGCCCAGCACCGTATCCGCTGCGCGGCTGGAATCGAGATATCCCGATCAGGGCTCAGCCGCGCCGCATGTGTGCGAGCAACCAACGTAGGCGCTCCGCATAGGCAGCGGGCTCCGCGGCAAAGGCCTGGCCATGCTTTGCCTCCATCACCATCCACAGCTGCTTCCGTTCGGCCGGCATCGGCAGGCGGGCAAACAGCCGTTCGACGGTGTCCGGCGGCGCGCGATCATCGATGCCCTCTCCCACCAGCAGCACTGGCAGGTCCTGCGGCAGGTTGGCGAGCACTTCGCCAGGCGACACGTCACGGGCACGGAAACCGGACCACTGCTCCAACGACAGGATCACGAGCGAGCGCCATGGTTCGCTCAGATGCAGCCAGGAACGGCGATCCGGGCCACGATCGAAGGACAACATGCGATGCGCCGCCGCCGTCAGGTCATCCATCGGGGCATCGAGCACGACACCGGCAAGTCCGTCGATGCGCGGCAGCGCCATGCTCACGGCCAGCGTGCCGAGACTGACGCCCCACAGGATCACTGGCGTGCGTTCGCGCCCCGCCTGCTTGCGCACGAACTCGACCGCGCTGACGACATCGTCACTCTCGCGCAGCCCCGCGGTGAATGGCGCCCGCGTGCTGCCGCCGTGGTTGCGCAGTTCGAGCAACCAGCATTCGCAGCCGAGCTCGCGCCACATCGAAGCCACTGGTTCGAGCTCCATGCCCGAACGGAACAATCCATGCACCAGCACGACCGTGGCCACGGGCGGTTCCTGCCGCGCTTCGAGGCGGAACGCGCGCAAGGTCACCCCATCCGAGCTCTCGATGCGCCGTTCGCGCGAATGCGCCGCCGCCACGAAGGCCGCGTCCACGAACGGTTTGCCGGCCGCCCGCTCCTTCCCCAACGAATCCCACGACTGCACGAGCATGTGCCCGTCAGCGTCGAGGCGTGGCCCCGCGTAGTCGAGCTCCTGGGGGCGCGTGCCAAGTCCGCGCGAGCCTAGCAGGCCCAGCAACAGCGGAAACGTGAGGAACAGATGCAGCACGAACAAGCCGAGGTGCAGCCAGAGCACCTTGCGCCAGAAGCTCGCCTGCGGTCGACCACGCACCACGCGCAACAGCGCGATCGGCAGCATGAGCACGATCGTCGCCATCACGAGCAAGGTCGCCGCAACCAGGGGGAAGATCACGCGCCACCTCGAAACACCGATGGTCCTTGCGGCAACAGGCCCAACGCGCGACCGCGCCGCAGCAGTTCGTCGATCGCCTCCCGCCCGCGGGCGCCGAGATCGACCGAGAACTCGTTTACGTAGAGGCCAATGTGCCGATTGCAGACGTCCTCGCTGAGCTCCTGGGCGTGCGCGCGCACGTAGTCGCGCGGCAGTGCAGGTTCACTCTGGGCGATCTCGATAGAAGCCCGCAGAACGGCCTCAATCGCCCGATGCGTGGCAAAGTCGAGATCCCGCCGTGCGGCAATGACCCCGAGCGGCAAGGGGCCACCGGTCACCTGTTCCCACAACACCCCAAGGTCGGCAAGCTCCCGCAGCCCGTGGTCCCGATAGGTAAAGCGACTCTCGTGGATGACGAGCCCGGCATCACATTCGCCGCTGGCCACCGCGGGCATCACCTGCTCAAACCGCATCGGCACACACTCGCTCGGCGTTGGCAACAAAGCGGACAGCAACAGGAACGCCGTGGTGTGCCGGCCCGGAATCGCCACGCGCGCCCGGCGCAGATCCGCGCCGGTTTGCAGCCGGGAGTCCGCGCGAACGACGACCAGCGGCCCGCAACCAAACCCGAGGGCCGCGCCGCTCGCGAGCACCGCGTACCGATCGGCGACACGGGCGAGCGCCGGCAACGAGAGCTTCGTCACCGGCAACGGGTCCACGCCAGCAACCGCGCGTTCATTCAACGACTCGATGTCGGCCAACCACGGCTCAAACTGGAGTTCCTGGCCTGGCACGCGGCCATGCACAGCCGCCCAGAACGCAAAGGTATCGTTGGGGCACGGCGAGAAGCCGAACGGGATCGGGCGCGCAACTACCACGGGCACCGAGCGTAGCCCGTGCCGGCGCGCCGACGGCGAGGAATCCTCGCGCGGTCAGGCAACCGGCCTTACTGCAACGTCACGCGATCGACACCCGACTGGGCGACGATCTGCCCGTTGTTGAGCAAGGTCACCTGCGCATCGACCGTGAACCCCGCCAGCGCGCTCACCAACGACGGTGGGAACGCATAGGTATTGGTGGGATAGAGGCCCGGAATGTTCGGGAAGTGGAACACGTCGGCCGTGGTCGCCGGCAGCGTCCAGATCGCCGAGACGAGGAAGTCGAACTCGATACCAAACCAGTTGCCAAAGCCCTTCGGCTGTGACGTGTTCAGCGAGAAGAACGTGTATCCATCCGTCCAGCCGGTCGGCGGCACGTTCGCGCAGTCGACCGTGAGCACGCCGGGTGCCGGCGCCTGCAGGTCGATCGTCATGCCGCTCGCATTGTGGAAGCCACCGCCAGTCGGCAGGATCACGAGCGCAAAATCGGCGTCCATGGCCGGCGTTTCGACCTTGCCGTCCTGCACGATCGCAGCCGCCTCCACCGTCACGGCATACATGCCGTCTTGCGGGTTGTTGAGCAGCACGTACTCCAGCGTGTCGACGTCGTTGGGCAGGCCACCCGGAGTCGATTGGTCGTTGGTCCAGAGCCCGTTGTTGCCCCACCAGGCCGTACCATCGCTGATGCGTGTGACCTTGAGGTTGAGGTCGTTGACGCGCTGGATCGAGGCGCTGGCTTGCCCAGCCGGATCCGAATAGCACATGACCGCGCGGAAGTCGGCGGCGCCCGGCGGCACCCAGACGAAGTACATGCGCCGCTGGCCTTGCTGCAGCGCTGCGTACTCGTCGACCACGACGATGTTGTCGCGGTTGTCATAGAGCCGCGCGAGGTCGGGGAATCCCCAGCCCTGCTTGCGGCGTTCGACCTGGGCGAGCGGATACGGCCGTGCCGTGCCGCATAGCAACGCGCGGCTCGTCGTCATGTGCGGCTTGTTGCCGAAACGATTGGCTGCCGTCGCGGGCAGCGGCAGCGCGTTCCCGAACAGGCCGTCCGTGAACATCTCCTGGATCAACCCAACGTGCCCGGCCACGATCGGCGTTGCGGCCGAGGTGCCATTGAACGCCGAGTAGTAGTTGCCCGTGACACCTGGCGACTGGTTGTAGCCAGCAGTGCTAACGAGATCCGTCGTGAGCACACTGTCGTAGTAGGAGCAGATTTCGGGCTTCATGCGGCCATCCGAAGCCGGCCCGTAGCTCGCCGAGGACCACGCATCGTCCGCCGGGTTGGAGTTGTTGGAGTGATCGACGCCGCCGACCGCGATCACGTTCTTGGCCCAAGCCTCGGGACGCGAGTTCTGGTCGCCTTGATTGCTCTGGCTGTTGAGGCGCGTCAGATCGGAGTCAAACAGCGCGTTGTCCATGTTCTGCGAGATCGACGTGTACGCCGTCGTCACCGCCGAACCCCAGCTGGCTGTCGCCACCATCGTGCGCCACTGCATCGCCGGATTGACGCTGCCCAGGATCTGCGAATAGTGCGCATTCGGCTGGTACGCGCCTTCGGTGAGCAGACACAGCGGCATCATGCCGCGGGCATTCAGGTTGTTGGTGCCTTCGGCACCAACGATCCCGGCGGTGCATTGCCCGTGAGCGTCGGTGCTGTTGGTGCCACGCACCGTCACGCGGAACCCGAAGTCGGGGTGCAACTCCTGGAACGACTCCGTGATCTCGGCGCGCACGCCATTGCCCGCAAACCCGGCCAACGTCTCGATGTAGTTTGCACCACCTTGGACACGTGCATGGTCCATGTCCTTGCCGGCCGCCGTCGTCGGATCGGCCCACGTCACCGTGTCGTGTTCGAGCACTGCCAGCAGCTGTGCCGAAGTCAGCTTCGCCTGGATCATCACCGACCCTTCGCAGAGGCTGGTGACCTCACCGCCAAGCGCCGCGATCTGGGCCGCCAGCGTGGCGCGATCCGCCTTGCTCGAGAGAATGAGATTGCACTCCTTCGGCTCCTTCTGGCCCGCTCCCGCAAACTCGCGCAGCGTCGCATCGAGCTTGAAGCCGTTCTGCAGACCGCCGACCCAACGCACCCAGGCGAGCTTGCGCAGTTCGTCCGCAGCGCTGCGATCGCACCGCACGTACAACGCGTTCTCCGGCATGTAATGCAGGATCTCGACACCGCGCTGCTGCAGGTCGTGTTGGTACTGCTCGAGGATCTGCGTCTGGAACTGCACGAGGAACAAGCGCGTGCGCTCCGGTTGCCCCATCACACCCGGCAGGGTCATGCCGGACTCGCGGGGATCAAAATCCGCGAGCACGAAATGCAGGCGATCGTCCGGGTTCTTCAGCGCACGCCAGGTGCGCCCCGCATCGTCACTCATCGCCGCCTTGGTCTGGCCCTGGTCATTCCATCGTCGGACCATGACGTCCCCGACTTGAAACCGCAGCTCGCCGGTCGTCGCCGCCGCAGCAGCAGCAGCAGCAGCCTGCGCCAGGACCGTGGAGGCCGGAATGAGTGAAAGTGCGGCAAACGCAAACAATGACCGGTGAAGATGCATGGCTTCCTCGAGAATGTGGCGAACGGGGATCGTGAATGCCCCGGAAGGGCCATGATTGTCGCGAAGGAGCCTCATGACGCAACCTCCCCCACAAGAAGAGTCTAACTCGCTACACCGGCTTGCGACGGGTAGTTTGGCCAGGGCGGGGCCAACTCCCACCAGATCGAGCACGCCGCGCTTCCCATGGCGGCCCCGTTCGTTTCATCTTGGGACGGAATCATTTGAACGAACTCGACCTTCGGCACGTGGCGCATCCTCAGAACGGCACTGGCATCGTGCTTTCGATCGTTGTCGTAAACTGGAACACGCGCGACCTCCTGCTCCGGCTGCTCGGCCAACTGCTGCCAGATCCGCCGATCCCGTGCGAAGTCATCGTCGTCGACAACCAGAGCAGCGACGACAGCGTCACCGCGGCGTGGCGAGCCTTCCCGGACGCGATCGTCCTGCCGCAGCCGAAGAACGGCGGATTTGCCTACGGCGTGAACCGCGGCCTGGAACGCGCCACCGGCCGCTGGGTGCTGCTGCTCAACACCGATGCGGAGGCGTCCTGGAAGGACCTGCAGGATTTCCTCGCCGCGGCCGAGCGCGAACCTGACGCCGCCGTGTTTGGCCCACGCATCGTCGACGAACACGGCCGCACCCAGGTGAGCACCTGGCAACGCCATCTGCCGCGCCACTACCTGCCGCAAGCCCTGTTCCTCGGACGCCTGGTCGAGAAAGCGCCACCGAAGGCCGCCGCGGACGTCGATTGCGTGAGTGGTTGCGTGTTCTTGATCCGCAGCGCGGTGCTCGCCCAGGTCGGCGGTTTCGACGAGCGGTTCTTCATGTACTACGAAGAAGCCGACTTCTGCGCGCGTGTGCGGGCAGCGGGCCGCCGTGTGCGGTGGCTACCCAGCACCAGCTTCCTGCACGTCGGCGGCCTCAGCGCCGAACAAGCGGCGCAGCGCACGTTCCTCGCGTTCCGCGAGAGTTGCCTGCTCTACCACGCACAGTGGTACGGACGCGGTTGGACCGAATGGGTGCGCGCCTGCCTGCTGCTCGGTGTGGTGCTGCGGCTGTGCGGGTGGCTCGTGCTCGCCGCGGCCGGCCGTCGCAACCGCGCCGCGTTGTACGGGCGCGCCGCCAGCATGCTGGCGCGGCCAGGCCTGGTGGGCGAACTATGCCGGCGCCCCCGGCTCGTGCCAAAGTTGCCAGTGCTGGCTCGCTGATTCGACGGCTCGACCTCAGCGCACGCGACCGCACGCCACCTGCCACAACAGCCGCAGATGGCCGCGAATCGTGCGCAGGATCTTCATCTTCGACAAGCCGAACAAGCGCGCTTCGAGCACACACGGGTGTTCGCGCACGACCCCGCCGCGGCGCAGCACCCGCACGAGCAATTCGGCGGTGCCCAGAAACCCTGGCTGGTCCTGCGGCAGGTCCACGACGGCGGCACGGCGATAGATGCGGAAACAGCTCGTCCACGTGCGCACCTCGCTGCGCAGCAGCCGCTGGTAGAACCAGGACAATGTGCGCGACAACGACAGCCGCCACGGCGGCACGTTCTTCACGCCGCCATCACGATGGTACGGCGATGCGGTGACCACATCGGCGCCCGCGAGCAGTGGCAACATACGTTCGAGCTCAAGCGGGTCGTAGGAAAGGTCGCCATCGATCGAAGCCAGGATCGGCGCATCGGTGGCCAGCATGCCGGTGCGAATCGCCGCCGAAACGCCGCGATTCTGCGCATGCTGCACGAGTTTCACGTTGGCACGCCCGGCAAACAGGCTCTGCAGGAGCTCCCAGGTGCGATCCGTGCTGCCGTCATCGACGAAGACGAACTCCCAGGCCGCAATCGCCGCGAGCTGCTGCACGACGGCATCGAGTTCGACGGCAAGCGATGGCAGCCCCGCTTCTTCGTTCATCAATGGCACGATCACGGCAAGCCGCGGCAAGTCCGCGGACACCGCGGCGGCAGGGCGTGGCACAGAAGCGGGCGGCAGTGGCGCCCGCAGTGGTGCTGGCAACACCGGGATACCCAGCGCTGCCGCAATGGACCTGTGCGGAGCCAGCGCGAGGCGTTGCGAGAGCGAGCACGCCGCATGCGCCAACGGTGCGTAGTGGTCCCGCAACGTGCGCGCTGGCAGACCAACGAGGCGCGGCTGCTCTTTGTCGAGATGCCAGGTCGGCACCAATTGCAGGCCCTGCGTGTCACCATCGTAAGCGTAACCAGCGGCCAACAGCGCCTGGCGCAGCCACGCCGCGTCCACCGTGGCCCAGGGGACCGCAAACCCACCCACGGCGCGGCCCGTGACCGCTTCGAGCGCACGACGGGCACGCTCCCAGGCGACGAGTTCGGCGTCGCGCGCCGCAGTGGCGCACTGCGCGAGATCGACCGGCAACCAACCCGCCGACGCGACTTCGTGGCCCGCATCCACAATGCGGCGCACGAGCCCTGGCTGTTCGGCCGCAATCGCGCCAAGCACGAAGAACGTCGCCGTCGTCTGATGCGCCGCACAGATCGCCAGCGCCGACTCAACCCCGATCGCCGCCCGGGCCGGCAATCGCCGCCAATGGCGCCGTGACAGCTGCGCGGCGAGGGCCTGATCGTGAAACCACTCACAAACGAGGAACCCCAGCGGCGGGGCATTCCGCGGCGGGCTGGGCTCAGGCGCAGGTGACGTTGGGGGCACGCAACGCTCTTGTAGCGCGCCACGGCGCGTGGCTACATGAGCTTCTGCACGACTGTTGGGATCTCGTGCACGAGGTCATTCACCACGGCGCCGAGCACCGGCGTGCCCAGCGACCGCAGGTAGGTGACATTGCGCTGCACGACGTCCTTGTGGTGGCGATTGGCCTCGACGACGAGAATCACCGCATCCAGCGTCCGCACCACGAGACTCGCTTCGGGCGCACGATTGAGGCCCGGCACATCGACGAGGCAGAGGTCCCGATCGGCCAGCACCTCCTTCACGAGCGTGCGGAATCGTTCCCCCGTGAAACTCCAGTACGGGTCGGTTGACTCGCCCGCCGGCACGAGATCGACGCCGGGCGCCACCTGCATGCGCAGCGCATCGCGAAGCGAAGCGGTGCCCGCCAGCGCCTCGGCGAGGCCGGGCGAAGGGGTGGCCTGGAAGATGCCCGCGAGCGCTTTCTCGCGCAGCGACGCTTCGACGAGCGCGATGCGCTTGCCCTTGCTGCCGAGGAACAGGGCCAGATTCGCAGCGAGCGTGTTGGAGCCCTCGTCGTCGCCGATCGCGCAGAAGCCGATCGTACGATGCGTATCCACCACACCGCGCTGCAACAGGTTGGACCAGAGGTAGCCGAGTTCGGTCGCAATGATCTCGGATCGGCCGCTCTTCGGATCGTGCTTGGCAATCGTATTGGCCATGGTCACCTCACCACCCCTTCTCGCGAAGGCCGCTGTGCCGCTTCAGGTTCCGCCCATCGAGGCGCGGCATCACGCCGATCACCTGCAGGCCATCGATGCGTTCGAGGTCGTCGCGCGTGCGAATGACCGTGTCCGGCAACGAACGCAGCACGATGATGCCAAGCCCCAGGAACAAGCCGGCGAGCAGGCCGCCGAGCAGTTGTTTGCCGCGGGTCGGGCCCTCCTTCTCGAGTGGCAACGACGCCTCCTGGTATTTCTTCAGCGAACTCACATTGCCGAGGCCCAGGTCGTGCTTCTGCTGCGCGGCCTGCCACGTGATGTGCGTGGACTTCATGTTGTCCTCAGCGATGCTGGCGGCATTGCTGAGCTTTTCATACTCCGGCTCGAGCCCCATCAGCCGCTTCAGGTTGGCGAGGGTATTCGTGTGCAGTTCCTTCGCCCAGGAGAGCCGCGCCGTGAGGGTCGCCACTTCGGAGGTGCGTTCGCTGTAGTTGGCCTGCGCGATCTTGAAGTCAGGATTGTCCTCGAGCACGGTCGTCTCTGGCGCATTGGCGGCCTCGACGGACAGCTGCTCGATGTCCTTCGTGATGATCTGGATGGCGCGATCCTTCTCCAGCACCTGCGGATCGGTCGGCTTGGTTCCCTTGGCGAGAAGATCAGCCCGCTCGCTGGCCCGCTTCGCACGGTCCTGCTGCATCAACTCCCGTGACACCGTCGTGCCATCCACGCGCTTCTTCACCATCGTCTGGCGCGCTAGGGCAGCAGGGCCTTCGATCTGTTTCTTGGCCTCCGCGGCGAGGCTCTGCGCAATCGCGAGATCATCACTGAGCTTGGTGATCTGCGCTCCGGCTTCGATCTCTTCGGTCTGCAAACGCTTCTTCTCGAGCTCGAAATCGGCGACGTTTGCCTTGCGATCGAGGAACTCGCGCAACGCTTGCCGAGCCACATCGCGCACCACGACGGCGTCATCAGCCCTTTTCTTGGCTTCTTCGTAACGCTTCTCGTCGTCGTACTTCTCGATGTGCCACTTGATGGCCTCATCCATGTAGGCCGACAGGATCTCCTGCGCGAGAAGCTCGTTGTTGGCGGTGCACCTGGCGATCAAGACCTCGGTGCCGCGCGGACGTTCGACCGTCAATGTGCGCTTCAACAGCTTCAGCGCTTCTTCGGGCGTGCGCTTGTCCTCCTGGGTCGCGTTCCAGTCGCGCTGGATCCGGAAGAAGATCGACTTCACACCCGACTCGTCTTTGCTACCAGGCTGGTAGGGCGCCAGGATGCGCTCCGGAGTGACACGATCGACGACGCGCTTCATGAGGTCGTCGGTGCTCAGGATGTAGGTCGCCGCGGAGCCGATCGTCTCCTGGCTCGTCTGCGTCGTGCGGATCGAGTCGACCAACGTCTGCTCGGCACCCGTCGCCGTGAACAGGAACTGCCCCTCACTCACGTAGGAGTTCGCCGAAGTGGTCGCGAGGAACGCCCCCACCAGCAGGCCGAACAGCGTCGTGCCAAACACGAGGTAGCGCGTGCGGAACACTGCCGCGAGCAACCGCCGCAGTGGCAGGCCGCCCGGCTCCTCGCCCTGGGTGGTTGGATGGAGACCCGCCAGCGCTTGCCTGGCCGTGCGTTGCAGTTCGTCAGCGAGATTCTTCGTCATGGATCCGTCCGGCGAATCATCCGATTCCCTTCGTCCTATGCCGAGGCGGGTTTTCCACCTGGCAGCGGGCTGCGCACTCTAACCGAACAGGCCGTCCAAGCCGTAGGGCAACCCGTCGCAACGCTTCTTCGGCACATGGCGGGTCCCGACTATCCGCGACCTTTGGCTTGCCGCCCGGGAAAGCAGGTGCCACAAGCCCAATCACCTCAAGAGTCTGTCGGCAAGGGCTCGATGACTGTCGCACTTCGGGACCAAGTCATGTACAGAACGGCAATGGTGGATGAACCACGCCGGCAACGGGTGTGCGCTACAGCCTATAGGGGGTGGGGGCTACTGCTCTTCATTGCCGCGGCATGCACCTCGTCAGAGCCCATTGCAAACGGTGCCCAGCGGCCCATCGACGGCCCACCCACCCCCGCGGTGGTGCGCGACGGCATCGACGCCGACCAGGACGAACAGGACGTTCGCAGCTCCCTGTTTGCCAATTGGGACCCGTTTCCAGACCCCGAGGGCCTGCCGGTGCTTTACGAATGGTGCATCGGCACATCGCCCGGCGGCGCCGACGTCATGGCCTGGGCAAAGGTTGGCGGGGCGACGCGCGCGGCGACGACCGGGATCGACCTACCTGAGCAGGTGCTGTACGTGAGCGTTCGGGCCACCGACCTCGCGGGTCACTGCAGTGCCGCCTCGACGAGCGACGGCATCCGGATCGGCGGTAGCGCCGCCCCATCCAACCAGCCCGTAACGACGCCGCAGCCGGGCCACCATGCCGCCATCGAACGATTCGGCGTGACCTGGACCTTCGCCCAGCCCGCGCTCTGTGGGCACTTCGCCAACGGCGACTGGTGGGTGCAAGGCCCGGTCGACCTGGTCGCGATCGACCCAGCCAGCCGCATCGACGATGGTCGCACGCGGCACGGCTCGATGATCAACCCCGATCCGCGCGAACATCGCCAGGGCTACGACAGCAGCATGTACGCGGAAGATGCCGCACAGCGCTACGTGGCGGGCCTCAATGTGGCCCTCGGCATCTCCAGGGACCGACCACTGCACCTCCTGCCCGGCTCGTCGCTCGTCTCCGCGATCAGCTTGCCTGAAGGCGCCCAGATGCCGCAGCTGCAGACCTGCGCCATCCTGACCTGCCTCGCCGAACCACCACCCGACGATGCGTTCCGACCGCCCTACTGCGGCACCGACAAGTCGTGCCGATGGCGTGCAAACGCACTGGACCTCACGCGCCTCGCGCGCGTCGAAACCGTGCCGGGAACCCCCGATCTGCGCGACCTCGTCTCGCGCTTGGAACGCCCGTGGCTCGACCATCAATCCGGGTGGAGCGGCCGTTACCTGCACCCGCGCGACAACATGCCCGACTACGGGCGCGACCTCGCCGACCTCATTGGCCAGGCAGCCCTGACGTTGCAGCTCGACCTGCCCAGCGCGCAGAAACGCGCTCTCGCCGTGCAGATGACGCAGCTCGGCATCGACCTCTACGGCATCATCGCCAATGGCGGCCGCTTCGTGGCCGATGGCGGCAGCGGCGGTGGCCGCAAGTTCCCCGTGCTGTTCGCGGGCACCCTGCTACAGGACGAAGCGATGCTGACGCTCGCGCGCGAACGCAAGTTCGACTTCGCCGAGGACGCGCAGACGTTCTACGTGACCGAGACTTCACCTGGCGTCATCAACCAGGGCTACGGTGGGTACGAAACGAGCGACCTCGGCATGCCCGAATGGGGCAATCGCCATCACGACGATGCGCGCTTGGACCAGAAGCCATGGACTGCCGATCCCTACCGGCGCTGCTGCACTGCCAACGCCTGGCTCGGCTTCGTGCTGGCGGCCCGGATCATGGGGCTGCGCGAGGCGTGGGGACACGACGCGCTGTTTGACTACATCGACCGTTATGCGCAGGTCGAGACCAAAGGCTCGTGGACGCGCGCCTGGAGCCCGTTTGCGGGCCGCATGTGGGACCGCCATCGCGCCGCGTATTGACGCCGTGCAGGGCGCGGCGACCGGGCGCTCAGTTCGCCGTTCGCCCCGCGCGACACATCGCTTCCACCTCGCGAATCGTCTTCGGCACCGCCGCGGTGAGCACGCCAGGCCCCGCGCGCGTGACCAGGATGTCGTCCTCGATGCGCACACCGATCCCGCGCAGTTCCTTCGGCACGCGGCGATCGTTGGCATCGAAGTAGAGCCCAGGTTCGACGGTGAGCACGGCACCGGCTGGCAACGGTTCTGCCACGTCGGCGGCATCCTGGTAGGCCCCGACGTCGTGCACATCGCGGCCTAGCCAGTGACTCGTGCCGTGCATGTACCACGGTTTGAAAGCGTCCTTGCCGAGCAGCTTCGGAACGGCGCCACGCAGCACGGCAAGCTCGACGAGACCGCGCGTGAGTTCGCGCAGGCAGGCCTTGTGGGCAGCGTTCCAAGGCGCACCTACGCGGCACGCCCGGATGCCCGCCAACTGGGCACGCAGCACCACGCGATAGACGGCCGCCTGCGCGGGCGAGAAGTGACCGGAGACCGGGAAGGTGCGCGTCACGTCGCCGGTGTTGCCGCCAAACTCCGCACCGGCGTCGAGGAGGAGCAGGTCCCCCTCGCGCATCTTCCGGTCGTTGTCGTGGTAGTGAAGAATGCACGCATTCGGGCCGCTGGCGACGATCGAGCCATACCCGTTGCGCGGACTGCCAGCGCGCCGGAACTCCGCTTCAACGATCGCCTGCACTTCGTATTCGAACATGCCCGGCCGCGCACCGCGCATCGCGGCACAGTGGCCCGCGGCCGTGATCGTGGCGGCGGTCTGCAAGGCCGCGATCTCGGCAGCATCCTTGCGCAATCGCATCGCCGCGAGCTCTGGGATCGGATCCTGGATCGTGGGATGCGCGGCCGGCTGGCGCCTTCGATGTTTCTGCGCCTGGCCGGCAAACACCTCGAGCAACCGCCGATCCAACGCCGCCGCAGCGCCCAGCCGATGAAAGAGCGTCGGATGCCCTTCCAGCAACTTCGGTAGCCGCTGCCAGAGTTCGCCGATCGGGTGCGCCTCGTCGACGCCAAAAGCGCTGACCGCGCCCTTGGTACCGTGCCGCTTGCCATCCCAGATCTCGCGCGCCGGATCGCGCGGGCGAACGAACAACACGCTGCGATGCTGGCCCTTGCCGGTCCGCCAGGCCACGAGCACGGCCTCGGGCTCGGGAAAGCCCGTGAGAAAATGGAAGTCGCTGCCGGGGCGATACTCGTAGTGCACATCGCCATTGCGCAGCACCTCGGGCGCCGTCGGCAACAGCAGCAGGCCATCGCCAAGTCGATCGAGCAATCGACTGCGGCGGTTGCGGTGCAGGACAGGATCGGGCAGGGCGTCTCGGCTCACGGCTACAGTGTGCCCGTTCGTCCTTTGCAGGTCACCAACTTGCCCGGCGTGAAACCGGCGAAGAACTAGCCGTGGTTGCTGTTGACGAGCGTCTGCTGTACCCCGGTGCCACCGTCCTTCTTGGTGACCATGAGGAACTCGACCGAGAAATTCAGGTCGCCCACCGTGAACGGCACGAGGAAGCAGAGGTCATCCGACACCGAACGGCGCTGCAGGTCCTCGCCGATGTAGACACTCGGAATCGAGATGTCGAACAGCGGCGTCTTCTGAAACAACTCCGTCTTGATGCTGCCGCCGACCATGTTGGTGAGTTCACCGATCGCGTCGACGAGTTCGCTATCCGGCAGAATGGTGCCCGGCTCCATCATCAACATCGCGGCCACCGCGCGTTGCGCGAGAGCCTTCGGCATGAACAGCGAGATCGACCCAGTCAGGAAGCCGGCGACACCGATGCTGCCGATGACCTCGGCTTTGCGGATCTGCGCCTTCTCGATCGACACTTCGCCCGGCACGGCCTTCAGGCTCATCATCGTGCGGAACACTTCACTCGTCGCTTTGACGATGCAAAGGCCCATGTCGTTGTCGAGCGAGTGGCTCGGCTGATTGGCTTTGTACTCCTCGATGAGTCGCTCGATCGACTCCAGCAGGTGCGAAGTGCCACTCGACTTGGCCAGCACCAGGCTCGCACCCGCGTCCTTGCATGACTTGACGGTCTCCTCATCATCCATCGCGGTGAAGACCACGATCGGCAACGTGCGGCCGCTCTTCTTGCTGCGGAAGGTCTTGATCACCTCACTGCCATCTTTGTCCCGCAAGACGAAGTCGGTCAGGATCAGGTCCACATCGTTGCGGATGAACGCCTCATAGGCATCCATGACGCCGGACACCGCAATGACGCGGTATCCAGCCTTCTGGAAGTGGTTCGAGAGAACCTTCGTGAGAGTGGCTGAGTCGTTGACGAGAAGAATCGTGTCCACGCAGTTCCTCGATGTCCCGATGTCCGTTGGCGATACTGCGGGCTCATCGACGGAGTCGGCAGGTCAACTTGACCTCGATCCGCCTGGTCACTGGAACGGCACTTCGACGAAGACGTCGGGCACGTCCCATCGCAGCGGCACTTCGACGAAGACTGGGGTGAAACCCACCGCGTCGATCTGCAGGAGCACGGTGGCCTGATCCTCATCGCCGCGCGGCCCCAGGACCGCCCGGCCTGCGCCATCTCGCTGGAAACCCACCTCGGCATCGGCGAGCAGGTATTCATCGATGAGGACCTGCCCCGACGCATCGGTCAGGTACCAGTCCTCGTAGGGGCTCGCACAGGTGCAGCGCGCCCATTCCTGGTCGGCTTCGACGACCCGGACCGACACGTTCTCCCAGACGAAATTGGTGGTCGGGTCATAAACCTCGACGAGGATCGAAACCGGCCGCGGCACGGCCACCGGCGGTGCGCTGTGCGAATGGCCGCCGCCACAGGCCGCCAGGAGCAGGAGGGGGATCGGCAGCAGGTGCGAGGGGGTTTTCATGGTCATTGGCAGGTGAAGGTCCAAGGCGGCGGCCGCGGCAAGCAAGCGGTGTGCCGACCGCGCGCCCGGCTCGGGCAGCCCGCGGCCCGTCTACCGCGTCCTGTTTGAAGGCCAGCGACCTCTCTGGTGTCGCGACAACAAGACAGACCGCGGTTTCCGGTCGCCGCGCCACAGCGAAGAATCCGCTGGCCCGTGGCGACGCTACTGCCCTAACCTGCACCTGCGGTGCTGCCTTTGGCGCCACAGACGGTGATCCAGAATCAGGAAGAACCTGCCTTGCCACGGAATCTTGCGGCGCCCACCTGGCACTTTGTCCCGAGCCCCTTCGACGCCGGGTCCCTGCTCGCACTCGAACCAAAGTACGAGAACCTCATCCACCGCAACATTCCTGACGCCGCGGCACTCGAGATCTGGCTGCGCGACGAAAGCGAACTTCGCTCACGGGTCGAGGCCGAGAAGGCCCGCCGCTACATCCGCATGACGTGCTACACGGACGATGCGGAGGCACGCAAAGCGCACCTGGCGATGGAGCAGGAAGTCATGCCACGCGTGAAGGTGCTGGAGGATGCCCTCGATCGCAAGCTGCTCGCCTGCCCGGCCCTCGTCTTCCTCGATCCGGACAAGTACGAACTGCTGATCCGGCAGCGGCGCACCCAGGCCGAGATCTTCCGGGCCGAGAACACCGACCTGCAGCGCCAGGAAGCCGAACAGAAGACCCGGCAGCAAGCTCTGCTGGGCGGGATCACCGTCGAGTTCGATGGCAAGACGCTGACCCTGCAGCAGCTGAGCCCCTACTTTGAGAACCAGGACCGCGCGGTGCGCGAAAGCGCCTACCGCAGCGCCCTCGCCGCGCGTCAGCAGCGCTGGCCGGAGCTCGAGGACATCTACGATCGACTCGTCAGTCTGCGCACCGACATCGCCCGCAACGCCGGCTTCACGACCTACACTCCGTACCGATTCCTCGAACTCAATCGCTACGACTACACCGAGGCCGCCTGCCGGCAGTTCCACGACGCCATCGCCGAATGCGTGGTGCCCGCCGTTCGCGAACTCGACCGCGCACGCGCGCAACGCCTTGGCCTGGCCAAACTGCAACCCTGGGACCTCGAGGTCGACACCGAGGGCCGTCCCCCGCTGCGCCCGTTTGCGACGCAGGACGAACTCATCGCGCTGGCGCGCAAACTCTTCGTCGCGGTCGATCCGCGTTTTGGCGAGGAGTTTGACGCCCTCGTCGAACGGGATCTGCTCGATCTGATGAGCCGCAAGGGCAAAGCGCCGGGTGGTTACCAGTACCAGCTCGAAGACGACCGCGTGCCGTTCATCTTCGCCAACGGTGTTGGCCTGCACGGCGATGTGCAGACCTTGCTGCACGAAGGTGGCCACGCGTTCCATTCACTGCTGTCGCGCGACCTCGATCTGCTCGGTTTCCGCGACTACCCGATCGAGATGGCGGAGACCGCCAGCATGTCGATGGAATTGCTCGGCCTCGAGAACCTCGGCGACGTCTATTCCGGCGACGACAAACAACGCACCTACCGCAAACACCTCGAAGGCATCCTGCGCACACTCACCTGGATCGCCTCCATCGACGCGATCCAGCACTGGGTCTACGGTCGCCCCAACCACACGCGCGAAGAACGTCGCACCGCCTGGCGCGACATCCGCCGGCGTTTTGGCGGCGATATCGACTGGTCAGGCCTCGAAGACGCGATGGCGATGCAGTGGATCGGCCAGACGCACCTGTTCAGCCACCCGTTCTATTACATCGAGTACGGCATCGCCCAACTCGGTGCGCTGCAGGTGTGGAGCAACTACCGCAAAGACCGCCAGCAGGCCGTGCAGGCCTACCGCCGCGCCCTTTCGCTCGGTGGAACGCGCAAGCTGCCGGAGCTGTTTGCCGCAGCGAACGTCGAGTTCGACTTCTCCTCCCCCAAGATCCGCAGCCTCGTCGCCGACGTCATGCAACAACTGCGCGCGTAAGACGCGCTCAGGCCCAGCTCGGCGGGCTGCTCGGCGGGCTGTTCTGCGGCCCGACCTTGCCGGACGCCGATCTCTCGCGATACCAGGCCAGCAACTGCTCGATCACCTTCATGGCCTTGCCGTGAAAGTGGTTGTTGGCGACCACGATCGTGCGCGTGGCGTCCTGCGCGATGCGCAACAGGCGCGACTCGATCTGTTCTACTTCGCGTGCGCTGTATTCCCAGTCGTACACCTCGTCGCGACCGGCGCCCTTGCGAAACCACGCGCGATTGCGGCCATGCAGACGAAAGTAGGCAACGCCGCCCGGCCCAGGCACTCCCGCGGCATCGCGAGAGAAGCCACCAACCATGCCGGGATAGTCGAGGTCGAGCACGCCGACGCCGAGCCCGCGCAACGCGTCGAGGGCCGCCTGCGTATTCCACGACGCATGCCGCACTTCGACGAACAACGCAGTATCGGCAGCAAACGCCAGCGCCACGCGCGCTACATGCTCGATCGCCGCGGCCGTGAACGGAAACTCGTGGTTGAACTGAGCGAGCAAGCCGAGCAATCGCCCCGACGCACCCAATGGGGCAAAACCACTGCGAACTTCGTCGACGAGCGCCTGGTCGAACTTCCGTTCGTGCGTGAACTCGTGCGGTAGCTTGGCGGTGAACTGCGTGCCAAGGTCCGACGTGCGCTGCGCCCAGCTCGCACAGTTCTTCGCAGATGGCGAACGATAGAACGTGCTGTTGATCTCGATCAGCGGCACGCGCTCGGCAACCGCGCGCAGCGTGTCCTTGCAATTGCGCGGGTACACGATGCCTTTCCAGTCCTCATAGGACCACCCCGCAACACCAAACAACAGCTGCGAATCAGTCACGGCCCCCACGCCGCAACCGGTCGTTCTCGACCATGCGCTCCTGCACCTTCTTCTCGAAGCCGCGGTCGCCGGGTTTGTAGAACTGCACCGAACGCAGTTCCGGCGGCAGACACTCCATACGCGCCACACCTTCCTTGGTGTCGTGCGCATACACGTAGCCTTGGCCGTGCCCGAGGTCCTTCATGAGCCCCGTGGTGGCGTTGCGCAGATGGATCGGCACCGGGTGCTGCGCACCGTCGCGTGCCATCGCCATGGCGTCATGGATGGCCCGATAGACGGCGTTGCTCTTGGGTGCCGCGGCGAGGTAGACAACGGCCTCCGTCAGCGGCAGGCGACCTTCGGGAAGGCCAAGGAACTGCAGCGCCTGCAAGGCCGACACCGCCACCTGCAGCGCCATCGGATCGGCGAGTCCGATGTCCTCCGCCGCCACGGCGACGAGGCGGCGCGCGGCGTGCACAGGATCCGCACCGGCTTCGAGCGCGCGGGCAAGCCAGTAGACGGCCGCCTGCACATCCGAATTGCGCAAGCTCTTGTGCAACGCGGACAGCAGGTCGTAGTGCAGATCCCCTTCCTTGTCGTGTTGCAGCGCACGATGCTGGAACGCTTCGACGACCATCGCCTCGGTGATCTGCTCACCGTCGACGCAGGCCGCAGCGCAGGCTTCGAGACAGCCCAGCGAACGCCGCGCATCCCCGCCAGCGAGTGCGACCAATCGGTCGATGGCCACCGCGTCGATCTGCAGACCGCGCACACCGAGCCCCCGTTCGCGATCGACAAGCGCCGCGCGCACGAGTTTGGCGAGCGCCCCGCCCGGCAGCGGCTGCAGCGGCACGACGCGCGCCCGCGACAGCAGCGCCCCGTTCACGGCAAAGGACGGATTCTCGGTCGTGGCGCCAACCAGGACGAGGTCGCCCTTCTCCACGTGCGGCAAGAACGCGTCCTGCTGCGCCTTGTTGAAGCGATGGATCTCGTCGATGAACAACAGCGTGCCGCGCCCGCTCTGCCGACGGCGTTCTTGCGCTTCCGCGACGGCTTCGCGCACTTGCGCGACTCCGGCGAGCACCGCGGAGAACGGATGGAAATGCAGGTCGGCATGCTGCGCGATGAGCAACGCCAGCGTGGTCTTGCCAACGCCCGGCGGGCCCCACAGCAACAGCGAGCCGGCTTTGCCCTGTTCGATCGTGCGCCGCAGCGCCTTGCCTTCGCCAACGACCTGATCCTGGCCGAGGAACTCGGCCAACGTGCGCGGCCGCATGCGCTCGGCAAGGGGCGGTGGCGGCCCCTTGGGCTTGCCGGTCGGCGCTTCGTCCGGAAGGTGACCAAACAAACTCATGTTCAGCTCCGCTGCCGCATCGCCTCAAACAGCAACACGCCGGTGGCCACTGCGACATTGAGGCTCTCCACCGGCTTGCGCAGGGGAATGCGCACGCGCGCGTTCGCTGCCCGCAGCAGCTCGGGGGGCACGCCAGCGGCCTCGGCGCCAACCACGAGCGCCATCGGCTTGCGCAGATCGACCTTGGTGTGCGTCAGGTCACCGCCGCCATCTGCAACGACAATCTGCAGACGGTGGCGCTTGCCAAACTCGATCACGGCCGCGGCATCGAGGCCGTGCAGCACCGGCAGGCGGAAGATCGAGCCCATGGATCCACGCACGGCCTTGTCGCGGAACGGATCCGAACCACCCTTCATCGTGATGCAACCCGTCGCACCGGCCGCCTCCGCCGAACGCAACAGCGAACCGAGATTGCCGGGATCGCGCACGCCGGCGGCGACCACGACCAGCGGTGCGAGATCGCCCTGCAACAGGTCCTCTTCCTTGGTGACCGGCTTGCCGAGCAACACGGCCACCCCCTGCGGCGTCTCCAGCGCACTCATGCGACCGAGCACTTCATCGGAGCATTCGAGAAAACTCTCGGCCACCTGCTGCAGACGTTCGCGCAGGTTGTTGTCAGCGAGTCGCGGCGACACCGCCGCCTCGAGCACCGGCAGACCGGCGTCCAGCGCCTCGGCGACCAGGCGAACGCCCTCGGCGAGCATGACGCCCTCGAGCGCCCCACTCGCCGCATCGCGGAAACGCTGGATAGCGGGGTTCTTGCCGGACGAGATCTCTTTGCGCGGTGCAGACATTGGGGGGAAGACGATAGCGCCTCGACGGGATGGATGCTCGCCCGAGGCCATTGCGGTATTCTCAGCCCCCCCGCGAACCTCGCGGATTGCACCTCAGGAGAACCATGCCTCGCCCATCAATCTCGTTCTTGATTGCGCCCACCATGTTGCTTGCCAGCCTCGCCGCCCAGACGACGTGGTTTCCGGCCAGCCCACTCGCCTCGCCGCCCCCGTTCACGGCGCACGGCATGGCTTACGACCTCGGCAATGACCGCATGGTCCTGTTTGGTGGCACCACGGGCGGCATCCGCTTCGCCGATACGTGGCTCTACGACCGCACGACCTGGACCCTCGCCACGCCCGCGACCACGCCGCCGGCCCGCGTCGCGCACCCCCTGGTCTATGACCTCGCGCGCGGGCGCATCGTCACGTTTGGTGGCATCGACGCCAGTGGCCTCGTGCTCGGCGACACCTGGGAATGGGACGGCACGAACTGGACGCAGGCGCTGCCCACCAACGTGCCGCCGCCGCGACGTTCGCAGGCCATGGTCTACTACCCACCGCGCGGTGCCATCGTCATGTGGGGCGGCTACGGCGGCACGGACCTCAATGACATGTGGCAATGGGACGGCCTGGACTGGAACCAGATCACGACGACCACGAGCCCACAGCCGCGCCGCGCCAGCGACATGGCCTACGACCCCAACACGGGCGGCATCGTGCTGTTCAGCGGCTACCAGCAGACCAATGACACGTGGTTGTTCGACAACACGGACTGGGTCCAGCAGTTTCCGGCGACGTCGCCGAGCGCCCGCTACGACCACTCGATGACCACGGACCTCGCGCGCAGCCGCGTCGTCACGTTTGGCGGCCCGGGCATCGCCGACACCTGGGAATGGGACGGCACCACGTGGCAGAACCGCACCCCGGCCGTGATGCCGGTCGCGCGCAGCGACACCTACCTCGCCTACGACTGGGCGACCGAGCGCGTCGTGATGTTCGGCAGCTCGGTCACCGCCGAGACCTGGAGCTACGGCCCGACGACGCCGGCGTCCTACTCGATCACGGGCACCGGTTGCCCCGGCACCAACAACCTGTCGCCACAACTCAGCAACGCCGGTCGGCCGTGGCTCGGCGAGACCCTGGCGGTCACGATCGGCAATCTGCCGGGCAACTCGCTCGCCTTCATGACGACGGGCTTCTCAAACACGACCTCGCTGTTCGGCCCCCTGCCCGTGAGCCTGGCGAGCTTTGGCATGCCCGGTTGCCAACTGCAGGTGGACGCCTCCATCGTGCTGTTCCTGGTCGTTTCGAACGGTAGCGCCGTCTGGTCGCTGCCGATCCCCAACGATGGCGGTCTGCTCGGCGTGCAGTTCTACAATCAGGCCGGCAACCTCGACGCGGGCGCCAACGCCGCGGGCGTCACGATCAGCAACGCCGGCGCGGCCGTGATCGGCGGCCGCTGACCGCAGCTACCGCGACGCTTTCGGAGCCTTCTTTGGGGCCTTCGTCGCGGCCTTCGCCGCGGCCTTCTTGGCGGGCTTCTTTGCTGCCTTCGCCGGAGCCTTGGGCTTCGTAGCGGCCTTCTTGGCCCCCTTCGCAGCCGGCACCGCCGGAGCGCCGCCCTGGAGCTCGGCGAGCCGCTGCCGGACCTGTTCGGCGTGACCGGCAGCCTTCACGGTGGCCCAGTGATGCGCCACCTTGCCCTCGGGCGAGAGGATCACCGTGGAGCGGATCACCCCCACCACGGGTTTGCCATAGAGCTTCTTCTCGCCGTAGGCACCGTACGCCTTCATCACCGCCTTGCTCGCATCGGTGAGCAGCGTGATGCCGAGTTTGTACTTGGCGATGAACTTCGTGTGCGCCGCAGCGCTGTCCGCGCTACAGCCAAAAACCTCGGCGCCGAGCCCGCGGAAGTCGGGCAGCGCCGCCGTGAACTCACACGCCTCGACCGTGCAACCCGGCGTGTCGTCGCGCGGGTAGAAGTAGAGGACGACCCACCGTCCACGCAGACTGGACAGGGCAACTTTCTTGCCATCTTGGTCAGGCAGGGAGAACGCCGGCGCAGGCTTTCCAACTTGCAGCATGCCCCCATGATCCAGAACGGCGCTGACGGGGCAAGGAACCATCGGCAAAGCGCGCGCGAGCCCCGCTCTTTGCGCACCTCAGCTAAGCACTCCTCACCATCCTCCAAGAAGCGCCAACGGCTCGAATGCTGGTTCACCGCTGGAACCCGTCGCCATGTCCGAATCAGCACCCCGTCTCGGCACCCTCAGTCGCATCCACCGCCTGCTGCGATCCAACTGGATCACCTCGCTGGGTGCAGCACTCATGACCCTGGCCGTATTGGGCGGCGTCACCACGGTGCTCATGCACTCGATGGGCGGTGTATGGGCTGGCCCCTACGTCGGACTCGTGCTGACCCTGGTGGCGCCCGCCGTGTTCGTGCTGGGCATGGTGCTCGTGCCACTGGGACTTGCGATCTACCGGCGCCACCTCAACGAACGCCTCGCCGCGATGGCCGATCGCCCCGTCTATCTGGCGCGCGCCGTGGTCGTACTCACCGCTGTCAACTTCGCCGCCGTGGGCACCGTCGGTTACACCGGCGTGCACTACATGAGCTCGGTCGAGTTCTGTGGCAAAGCCTGCCACTCGGTGATGGAGCCCGAGTACGTGTCCTTCCAGCGCTCGGCCCACTCGCGCGTCGAATGCGTGAAGTGCCACGTAGCCCCCGGCGCCGAGGGTTTCATCGCCGCCAAGCTGAACGGGACGAAGCAGCTGCTCGGCGTGATCCTCGACAACTACCACCGGCCGATCAAGACGCCGATCGAAGGCCTCGTCAGCGCGCACGAAACCTGCGAACAATGCCACTGGCCCGAGAAGTACCTCGGCACGAAGCTCAAGGTAAAGCCCCACTTCCGCACCGACGAGAAGGTCAGTGGCTACACCAACGTACTGCTGATGCGCACCGGCGGCACGCGCCCCGATGGCGCTTCGGTCGGCATCCACTGGCACGTGCATCCCGAAGCGCGCGTCCAATACGTCGCCACCGACAAGGAACGCACGCAGATCCCGTGGTTCCGTGTCGTGAAGCCCGATGGCACGAAGGAAGTGTTCACGACGCCGGGCGTGCCCGCCGACAAGCAGCCCGAAGGCGAACTGCGCACGATGGACTGCAACGATTGCCACAATCGCTCGGCGCACGCATTTGAGCTGCCAGGCGATGCCCTCGACGTTGCGTTCACCGCGGGTCTGCTGCCGCGCGATCTGCCGTTCATGAAGCAACGGGCCCTGGCCGCCCTCGAAGCCCCGTGGACACGCGAAAACGCTCCGGAAGGCATCCGCAAGCACCTGCAGGAGGCCTACGCGAAGGATGGCGGCATCGACGAGCTGAAGCGCCGCAAGCTCGAGCCGGCGATCGAGGAAGTCACGAAGATCTGGATGCGCAACGTGTGGCCGGAGCGCAAGCTCATGTGGAACTCCTACCCGGACCTCGCGACGCACTTCGGCTGTTTCCGCTGCCACGACGGCAACCACACCTCGCCCGATGGCCGCACGGTGTTTGGCCCGAAGCGCACCAACGATGGCGTGCCGATCCGCGACGGCAGTTGTGATCGCTGCCACACGGTGCTCAGCGAAAACGAAGAAGATCCAGCGATCCTCGACGCCTTCGGCCTCAAGCGCTGATGCCATGAACCGGCGCATCCCCACGATGCTGCTCGCGGCCGCGACGGCGGCGCCTGGCTTCGCCGTGTCGGCGCAGAACCAGACGCCGCCGCCCGCCCCTTCCCAGCAGCCCACCCAGGAGCCGTCCCCGACGCCTCCCACGCCCGCGCCCCCACCGGCGCAGAACCCGACCGTCGACGAGACGAACGCGGCGGCCGAACTGTTGCGGCGACGGCTTGGCCTGAAGCCAGGACCGGTCGGTCAACCACCCTCCGGGCCGCCCGTAAAGCCCAAGGAACCGCCACCGGAGGCCGTTCCGACGCCTGCGGAAGGTGCCACGCCAACGGTGCCCACCCAGGATCCGCAGAAGCCCGCAACTCAGGGAGCCGAGGCCAACCAGGATCCCAAACCGCCCGAACCGCCCGAACCGATCGACCCGACGCAGGCCGCGGCGCGGGCGCTGCAGAAGTTGATGCCCGGCGCGAAGACTCCGCCGGTGGCACCGATGCCAACCGCCAGTGGCACTCCCGAACCGGTCGCACCGCCCACCACGACCGCCAACGGTGAGACTCCCGCCGTCGCGCAACCCATGCCCGAGGCACCGCGAACTCCTCCCGCCGAAGTCGGGCTGGTTTGGGGCGGTCTACTCGCAACGCGCTATCGCGCTCGCCACGGCGACGGCTCCAACGACCAGGAACTCGTCTCCCGACTGAGCCTCGACTTCGGACAGGCGGAGCGCGATCCGTTCACGTTCCACCTCTCGGCGCGCGCTTTTGGCGACCTCGACGGCCGCCACGTCGACGATGCGTTCGCAGGACTGGACCAGAGTTTTGGCGACGATGTCAACCTGCGGCTCTATACCGCCCATCTCGATGCGCACCGGTTGCCGAACCTCGAACTCGCCCGCATCGGGCGCCAGGACCTCGAGGAGACACCAACGCCGGTGACCTTCGACGGCCTGCGGGTCGACAGCGAGCGCTTCGGCGCGATGAAGGCCTTCGCCTCCGCCTACGCCGGCATCCCGGTCCATCACTTCGAATCTGCTTCCTCCGGCGACTCCGTGTACGGCCTCGCTGGTGGCCTTTCGCCGTGGCACGCGGCCCGCGTGCGTTTTGACTGGATGTCGTTGCGCGACGACTTCCTGGCGACCGACCGGCACGACGAACTGCTCGGCCTACGCTGGTGGCAGAACCTGCAGGATATCCAACTGCACGGCCTGCACACGTGGCGCGATGGCCAGCCGCGCGATCTCGCCATCGGCGCGCGCGGCGAACTGGCGCTGCCGCTCACGTTTGCCGTCGACTACCGCGAACTGCTCACGACGCAGCGTTCGCAGGTCACCGAACTCGATCCGTTCTACGCCATCGCGCTCGACTATGTGCCGTACCGCCAGCTCGACGCGACGCTGAGCCGCGACTTCGGCGAGCATTGGACGATCGGCGGCGGCGTGGCCGTGCGTCGCCTCAAAGACGCCAGCGAAGAAGGCGCGTTCAACCGCGAATTCGAACGTACGCACGCCGATGTGACGGTGCGCGATCTCGGTGTGCAAGGCCTGTCGTTCACGCTCGCGGGCAGCCTCTGGAACTCGCAAGGCGAGGACTTCCAGGCCGTCACGGGCGATCTCGAATACCGCCCCGACAAAGACCTCCGCGTGCAACTCGGCACCGGCTACGACCTGTTCCGCTTCGATGCGTTTGACCTGCGCGAACGGGTGCACGTTCGCTCCTACTACCTGCGTTCGGACTATCGCCTCGACAAGTCCGTGCGCGTCGACGCCGGTTATGAATACGAGCGCGAAGATGACGGCGAGTTCCACCAGTTCCGCTTGGGGGTGACATGGACCTTCTGAACACGACACAATCCGGGCCGAGCCCCCAGGCCCAGCCAAGCCCAGTGGCCAAACAGCGCCCTCTCGTTCGCCGTGCCTTGTGGCTCGGCGCTCTCACGGCGTGGCTCGTCGCGGCGGCATGCCTCTCGATCGGCCCTTCGCGCCGGGTGGAGCCTTCGTTCCCCCACCGCGTGCACGTGGTCGACAACCAGCTCGCCTGCACCTTCTGTCACGGCGGCGTGCGCTCGGGAGAACGTCCTGGCATGCCGCCACCCGAAGTCTGCGCGCCGTGCCACGATCGCATCGACCCGACGAAACCCGCCGAACACCGCGTCGGCGCCTTCTTCGACGGCAACAGTCGCTACAAAACGGTGGCCAACGCCAACCTGCCCGACGACGTGCTGTTCTCGCATCGCCGGCATGTGACCGATGCAAAACTCGATTGCACCGCCTGCCACGGCGATGTCGCGCAGCAGACGGACGTGCCACTCGCCGCCCTCGTGCGCAAGCCCGACTGCATGAACTGCCACGCCGCGCACGGCAAGTCGAACGCGTGTGCAGAATGCCACCGCACCATCAACGAGACCTGGCAGCCGCCTTCGCACGCCCACGAGTGGACCAAGAGCCACGGGCCCGTCGTGCAGTGCGGCAGTGAACTCAGCGCCGACCGCTGCGAGCTCTGCCATCAGGAAGCCACCGACTGCAAGGGTTGCCACCAACACACCGCACCGGCCAACCACGACCAGACGTTCCGCACGCGCACGCACGGCATGCAGGCGTCGATGGACCGCAGCCGCTGCGCGACCTGCCACACGCAGGACTCCTGCCAGCAGTGCCACCAGGAGACGCGCCCCCGCAGCCATCGCGGCGGCTTTGGCGCGCCGCAGGACCGCCACTGTGTTTCGTGCCATCTGCCGCTGGCCGACAACGATTGCGCGGTCTGCCACAAGAGCAACCCGAGCCACGCATCGGCAGCCCCTCTGCCGGGCAATCACGTGGCATCCATGAATTGCCGCCTTTGCCACGGCAACGGCGTGCAGCTGCCGCATCCCGACGGCGGTCATGTCTGCACCGCTTGCCATCGCTGAGCCCCGCATCGACCCGGCACCCCAACGATTGGTGGCCCATAGCCAGCCACCAATCGGCGTAGTCGCGCCTGAATAGGACCGGAGAAAGTTCGCGGAGCGTCACGCAGTTGTCACTTCGTAGAGCCTTTTCCACCGAGGAGACCGTCATGTCAGCCCGTTTCGTCGCAGTCCAAGAACGCCGCAGAATCCGTGGCCTCTGGACCCTCCCTGCCAGCCTCTTGCTCGCCCTGGCCGCGTGCAACAGCAGCAACAACGCCGCAGCCCCCGGCACCGCCGACGAACCTGTCGTCGGCACCGCGGACAGCCTGCCGGGCGTCGAGATCACCATCAGTGCGGTGCGAGGAGGCTCCGGCAGCGGCGGCAAAGCCCGCGTCGGTGACAAGCTGGCGGTCGACTTCACCCTGCAGACGACTGCTGGCGCCCCCCTGGAGCTGTCGACGATGGCCCGCGGCGCGATCATGGTGTCGGGCCCGACGTCCAACTACCAACGCGTGATTGCTTCGCAGAGCGATGTGCTGACGACGGCGGTGAAGACCGCACTTGGTGCGTACACGTACACGTTCACGGTGCCGATTCCGTCGACCTACGTGGCCCCGCTGAACGACACGACCGATCTCACCGACGGCGAGATGACCGGCGAAGCGCTGATCGCCGGCACCTACACGGTCGGCCTCGAGATCCGCAAGGACTACACCGTCGATGGTGTCACCTACCGCGACCCGGGCAACGCCTCGGCCGACTTCCTGTTCGGCGACGCTTCGACCTTGGAACCGCGCGAAGTGGTCACGCTGGCCAACTGCAACCAGTGCCACAACGAACTGCACGCCCACGGCGACAACCGCGACAAGATCACCAACTGCCTCCTGTGCCACACGTCGGGCGCCGAAGACGGCAACGTCGCGACCTCGGGCGGCGGCACCCCAGGAGTCGCGATCGACTTCAAGGTCCTGATCCACAGGATCCACGCCGGCGGCAAGCTGCCTTCGGTCCTCGGCGTCGCCACCAACTCGAACGGCTCGCGCAACTACTCCGCGACGCCCACGCCGTACATCGTGCAGGGCTTCCAGGCGTCGCTGCACGACTACTCGGAGTTTGCGTTCCCGGTGTGGCCGAGCATGCTCACGCCGATGCCGCGCGACACCGGCTACTCGACGCTGAACTCGACCCAACAGGGCCTTGAGAACACGATGCGCAGCGGCGCGATCGACTGCGACAAGTGCCACGGCGACCCCGATGGCGACGGCCCGCTGCCGGCCCCGGCCGAAGGCGACCTCATCTACAACCAGCCGTCGCGCCAGGCCTGCGGCTCGTGCCACGACGACTGGAACCCCGAGTATCCGTATGTGGCCAACAGCCAGACGATGCCGGCCCAACGTGACAACGCCGCGTGCACGGAATGCCACCGCGAGTCGGGCACCGCGCTCGACGTCCGCGATGCCCACACGCACCCGCTGAAGAAACCGGACCTCGCCCAGGGCCTGCACATCGACATCACAAACGTCACGGACGTCGGCAATGCCGATGGCACCTTCGACGCTGGTGAAAATGTCCAGATCACGATGACGATCAAGGACGACGCCGGCGCGGACATCGCGGCCTCTGCCCTTAGCACGATCAACGCGGTCATCAATGGCCCGACGACCAACCCGAACCTCGTGCACTATGTGCGCATCTATGCGGCCAGCATGGGTTCTGGCCCGACCTACACGTTCAACCTGCCGCAGAACGTCTACTACGAGTCGGTCGGCACCTCGACGGGCTCGCTCGAGACCTTCACCACGGCGCGTGCGCCGCACGTGAACGTGACCGGCGCCGCCACTTCGCTGCTGCTGCGCACGGGCACGGGCGCCTCGAGCACACTCGCGGCCGACGCCTCGGCGTTGCAGAACTTCATCGACGTGGCTACCGGCACGGGATCCTCCTTTGTGAAGGACAACTACATCGTGATCGAAGACCTGGTCTCGGGTCGCCGCGAGTTCCTGAAGATCCAGCGCGTCGAAGACGACCGCCTGTGGTTCTCCTCGCTCTACAGCCCCAATTACGCCCCGGGCCTGAGCATCGCGCACGCCTCTGGCTCGACCGTGGACGTCGTAACAACCTCCGCGATCTCGACGAGCAACTACTCGCTCGACACGGTCACTGGCCTCATCACGGAAACGGGCGAGTTCGGCAGCGGCGAGATCCTCTGCAGCTACACGACCGACTTCGTGGTGCCTTCGGAGTTCCCGGGCACGTTCGGAGACTCGCCCGATCTCGACCAGAGCTGGGGTGATTGGATTGGTCTTGCGATCCCGGCGGGCACCTACAACTTCGGCATCTGGGGTGCGCGCACGTTCTCGGTCACGGTCGGCTCCGACACCACCAGCTACACCGAAGGCTCGATGCCCGAGGTCACGCAGCTGCTGTTCGGCGACGCCACCGAGGTCGAAACCGTGACGCGCATCGACAGCACCGATGGCTGCTATCGCTGCCACAACGACATCCAGTTCCACGGCGGCAGCCGCCGCGGCTACGAGACCTGCACGTTGTGCCACACGCTCGCTGGCGCAGAGGATGCAGCGACCTACGTCTACCCAACTGGCGAAGCGAGCACGGGCGTGACGATCGACTTCCGCACGATGCTGCACAAGATCCACCACGGCAAGGAACTGTCCGCTGGCGCGAACTACCTGGTCGCTGGCTTCGGTGGCACGGGCCACAGCTACGAAGCGGTCGGCTTCCCCGTGTTGCCCGGTGGCACGGTCCAGTGCACGGTCTGCCACGGCACCGACAACACGGCCTGGCTTGAGCCCGCCGAACGCACGCACGCCAGCGAAACGCTGCCAGTGCGCAGCTGGCGCGCCACCTGCGGCGCCTGCCACGATTCGAACGCCGCCGCCGCCCACATCGACGTGAACACGAGCCCGTCCGGTGCAGAATCCTGCGCGATCTGCCACGGCCAAGGCCGCGAACTCGACGTGCGCACGGTCCACCGGACCCGCTGAGCGACGTTGCATGGCAAGCAGAGGCCGATCCGGGTGACCGGGTCGGCCTCTTGCATTTTGGGAGCTCTTCCGCGGACTTGCGCGCCACACCTCGACAGCTGCGCCGCGAACGCGCACGATGCGCGCGGACCGTGCTCCGGGCTGATGAAGTGGACTCTTGTCTGCCTTCGTCTCTCCGGGGCTACCCCGGAGCATTCCCGCACCGACCTTCCGCCGCACGGACCTGCCTGCGCTGCACGCAGAATCGTCCGCGCCGGACCCGCTACGCCGGAGCACGGTCCACTTCTTCCTCCCCCGCAACATGCCTGCGCCATCCTCGATTGCGCTCTCCGTGGCCGTCGCCCTGCTGCGCGGCCCGCTGGAGACTGATGAGATCGCGGGCGCACTCTCGCAGCGCAGCAGCATTCCGACCAGGAGCATCAAGGCGCTCACCGCGCGCATCCTGCGACGATTCCGGCCTGGTAGCCGACCTCGCGAACGAGAACTCGCGCTGTTCCTCGACATGCAACCGAAGTTCCACGAACGGTTCGGCGCGAGCATCAGCCTTGAAGAACTGCCACCGCCGCGCATGCTGCCCACGCTCGGCGCCACGGGCCACCGCGCTTGATCGAGGCACCGAAACAACGTTTGAAGGCGGTGCAGCGGCGCATCCTCGAAGGTGTGCTCGCCTGCGTTCCCGCGCACCCCGCGGCACACGGCTTTGTGCGCGGTCGCAACTGCACCACGCTCGTGCGGCCACACACCGGCCAGCGCTGCGTGCTCCGCATGGACGCGAAGGACTTCTTCGCGTCGTTCCGCCGCGCGCGCGTGCTGCGCGTCTTCCTGAACCTCGGCTATCCAGAGCCCGTTGCCGTAGCCTTCGCCGATCTCTGCACCGCGAGTACACCGCGCCGCGTGCTGGAGCGCGGACTCGGGCCATCCCCAGGCGATGCTGCCGCAGAATCTCTGCGCGCGAAACTGCGCCTGCGCCATCTTCCACAGGGCGCCCCGACGTCGCCTGCGCTCGCGAATCTCTGCGCGTTCTCCCTCGACGCGCGCCTCACCGGCCTCGCGAAGAAGTTCGGAGCCAACTACACCCGTTACGCCGACGACCTGCTGTTCAGCGGCGGCGAAGCGTTCGCACGCGATGCCCACCGCTGCGAGGTATACGCCGCCGCCGTACTGCTCGAATGTGGCCTCGATACCGCGCATCGCAAGACCAAGGTCCTGCGCGCCGGCACGAGCCAGGGCGCCGCGGGCCTCGTGATGAATGTTCATCCGGCGATCCCGCGCCGCGACCGCGAACAACTCGAAGCAATCCTCGTGAACTGCGCGCGCCGCGGAGTTGCGGGCCAGAACCGCGCGGGGCATCCGGATTTCCGAGCCCATCTGCGCGGCCGCATCGCGCACGTGGCGAGCGTGCATGCAGCGTTAGGCGAGCGACTGGCGACGCTGTTCGAGCAGATCGTGTGGTGATTGCGCGGAACTCCGCCTTGAAGATCCAGCGTTCGCCACCGGATATTCAAGGCGCATCCAGCGTCACGGCAGCATCGACAGCAAGGTCGCCGCGGGGACCACGCAAGGGTCAGTGCGCTCAAATGGATTCGCCGCCTGGAACGGCAGTGTTTGCACCACTTGAAACGCATGGCGCGCCTTGGTCTCAGTCTGGAAGTGCTCGAGTGAAGGAGACAACTGCGTTGCCCCGTGCTTGACTTCGACCAAGAACCAAGGCTTGCCGTCGCGAATCACGCAGAAGTCGACCTCTCGCTGGTTCTTGTCACGCAAGTAGCGCAACTCGAAACGCCCGAAACCAAGGTCCTCCCATACCTGCACGGCCTTTCGCAGATGACACGCAACGAAGGTCTCGGTGCGAGCGCCTTCATCCTCGATACCAGACCAATCGGTCAGGAACCACTTCGGCTCCTTGCGCAAGGACTTGGTGACGCTCTTGAACCAGGGCCGAATCACGAACCCATGATGCAGTTGGGTCAACAACTCAACCCATCGTCGTGCAGTATCGACTGTGACGTTGACGTTGTTCGCAAGCTCGGTGTAGGACAGGCTTCGACCTGATCGCTCTCGCAGCAAGCCCTCCATGACCTCCAGTTGCCCGAGTTCCTTCACCTGGGAAAGGTCCCGGACGTCCTCACGAACAAGCTGCTGGCGACGCAACTCTCGCCAGCGATTGCCAAAACGCGCGTCGCGAAGGAACGGCTCCGGGAAGCCACCGCGTTGCCAAAGTTGCTGGAGTCGCTCGGGCGATAGCTGCTCCGGACCTGCCAACAATTCCGTGGGCACATCCTGTCGCAATAGCTCACCCACCGAGAACGGGCTCATCCGATAGAGGAAGTAGCGGCCCATCAGACTGTCACCGCCGCGGCGATAGACATCGAGACGGGCGCTACCGGTAACCGCAATACGCGTCCGATCGCCAAAGCCGTCGAAGAAGCCCTTCAGGAACGTCTTCCAGCGTCCATGCTTGTGCAACTCATCGAACACAACCATAGGACGCTCGGCCCGCAAGACCTCGAGCTGGAGCGCACTGGCAACCGCCTTCGGGCCGCGGAGGATCAGAGCTCGATCATCCTGGTCATCGAAGTTCAAGTAGCGGGCGTCTGGATCGATAGCCCTGCAAACGGTGGTCTTGCCCACCTGCCTCGGGCCCGCAAGAAACGCCATCTGGCGATGCTCCGCGAAGTGCTGTCGAAGGACCGCGGTGAACAGACGAGGCTCGTTTGGCGACGGGACCATTTTCGACACCATCGTAAAATGGTCCGGACCAATTTACGATGGTGTCGAAAATGGTCCGCCGCGTGGCCTGCCTGCCAACTTCCAAAACCAGCCGAGATCGCCGACCAGAAATACTCCGCAACCACTTACACCGAAACTACTTACAAGCCTCTAGCGCCCGAGCCACGAACACCGGCGCGACCTTCTTGCGCCAGTAGACGTCCTGGTCCGTGTTGTCCATCGTGCGCGCCGGCTTCATCGCCGCCGCACCGGCTGCCGCGATCAGTTCGTCCGTCAGCTTCTGCCCCACCAGCAACTTCTCGCTGTCGCTTGCGGGGATCGCATACGAACCGGCCCCGCCGAGGCGGATGTTGGCCTTCGTGATGATTCCACCTTCAAACCACAGGCACACGCCAACACCGAGGATCGGGAAGTCGAACGTGTCGCGGCGCCGCAGCTTCAGGTAGCTCGCCTTCCACGTGCCCGGCGCTGGCAGGACGAGCCGAGTCAGCAGCTCTTCCGGCTTCTTGGTCAGGTACTGGATGCCGTCATCGCGGTACAGGTCGCCCGCTTTCTGCGTTCGCGTGCCAGCGTTGCCGACCAGCTCAACGTCGGCCTCCATCGCGCAGACGACGGGCACCGTGTCACTGCTCTGCACAGCCCAGCAACGCGGTGAACCGGGCGCAACCCAACAGATCGCTCCATCCTTCTTCATGCAGAAGTCGATCGACTCGCGCCATTCGTGGCCCTGGTCGTAGTAGGAGCAACGCGTATCGAGCAGCAGGTTGCCGCCGATGGTGCCCATGTTGCGCAGCAGCGGCGTGCTGATCTCACGCACCGCGTGCGCGAAGCCAGGATAGTGCTGCAGCAGGTGCGGGTGCTTTTCGAGCTCGGTCAGCGTGACCATCGCACCAATCGCGGTGCGACCGTCGGGCAACACCTCGACCGCATGCAGGCCAGGCACGTCCTGCAGCGAAATGACCTGCGTCGGCGTCTGGTGCCGGCGCTTCATGTTGGGGTAGAGATCCGTACCGCCGGCGACATACATCGCCTGCTTGCCGTGCTCGCTCGCGATCGCCACAGCTTCGGCGGCGGTCTTCGGACGGTGGTAGGTGAACGTGGGCAGTCGCAACATCGTCGTATTCCTCGTCGCCTACTTGGCCGCCTTCTTCTCACGCTTGGGTTCGTTCCAAGCCGTGCCGTCGCCACCTTGCCACGGTGTCTTGATCTTCAGCGAATCGCCGAAATCGACCGCGGGAACGCCATCCGGGCCATTGCTGGGCCCGAAGCGCGCGTCCTTGCCCGCGTCCTTGCTCTGCATCGCAGCGAACACTTTCTCGAACGAGACGGGGTTCTCGTCTACGCGCACTCCAACCGCATCGAAGATCGCATTGGCGACGGCGGGCATGATCGGCAGCAGCGGACCCTGGCCGACCTCCTTGGCGCCGTAGGGGCCGTTCTTGTCCGGATCCTCGACCACGTAGGTGATGATCTCGGGCATTTCGAGGCCAGTGGGCTGCTTGTATTCGAGCATCGACGGGATGCGGTGCACGAAGATGCGGTTGCCCTTGTGCGTGCGATCGCGGTAGGCCTGCTCCTCCATCATCGCTTCGCCGAGGCCCATGTAGACGCCGCCTTCGATCTGGCCCATGGCCACGGCGGCGTTCAAGGCGCGACCGATATCGTGCGCCATCCAGATGCGCGGCACGCGGTAGATGCCGGTCAGCGGGTCGACTTCGACCTCGACGACGGTCGCCGAGTAGCTGTAGTTGGGGCTCGGTCCGACACCACCACCGCGGAACTTGGCGGGCGACGGCGGCGGCGTGTAGCTGCCCACCGTGCCGATCGTGCCAAAGCGCGCTTCGGCACAGATCACGGCCTCCTGGAAGGTCATGCCGACCTTGGGATCTTCGGCGTCAAACACGCGCGAATCGGCGAATACGAGCCTTCCCGCCGGGATGCCGAGCTTCTCGCCCACACCCTTCGCGATCAGTTCGCGCGCGCGTTCGGCGGCCTGCATCGCGGCGTTGCCGGTCATCAGCGTGACGCGCGAGCTGTAGCTGCCGAGGTCGACCGGCGTGAGGTCGGTGTCGCCGGTGACGACCTTGATGCCGAGTGGGTCGATGCCGAGCACTTCGCCGACGATCCAGCCGAGCACACTGTCGCTGCCCTGGCCGATGTCGGTGCTGCCGCAGAACGCCGTGACGAGGCCACTACGATCGAGCTTGAGCTGCACCCCTGAGTGCGGCAGGCCGTTCCAGTAGATCGGCAGACCAGCGCCCGACAGGTAGCTGCTGCAGGCGAGGCCGTAACCGCGAATGCGCCCGTCCTTGGTCACCTCGCGCTTGCCGCGCACGGCCTTCCACTTGGACCCGTTGACGACCTTGTCGATGCAGGCACCAAGCCCCATCGAACCGATGCGCAGGTAGTTGGCCGTCACCGACTCGCGCGGTGCCAGGTTGTCGAGGCGCATCTGCGCCGGATCGAGCCCGAGATCACACGCGATCTTGTCGAGCTGCACTTCGATCGCAAAACGCGGCTGCACGGTGCCGTGCCCACGCTTCGGCCCGCACGGCGCCTTGCACGTGAAGAA
>JADZDL010000249.1 GCA_020851075.1 Planctomycetota bacterium
GCCGGTGGCGTCGATCTAAGTGGCGAAGAACACGCCACGATCCGCCAGGCGCTCGAGGTCACGCGCGCAAAGCTCGACGACTGGATCGACCGCTTCTCGCTGTCGGGTCTCGTTGCCGCTCGCTACTTCGACACAGCGCCCGGCGGCGCCCGCCCGGATGGTGCGTTCGGCATCCAGGCTGCATCGCTGTTCGTCGAAGCCAGCGTGCGCGATGTCGGCACGGCGTTCGTCGAACTTCGGCTCGACTACTTCCCAGAGGCTTCGGGCAACGCCGTCGATCTCGGCGAAGCCTACATGACGTTCCGCGACGTTTTCCGAAGTGGCACTGGCGACGGACTCAGCCTGCGCATCGGCCGCTTCGACCTGCCATTCGGTGAGTACTACAAGCAGGAGGATCCGGATAAGAACCGGCTGATCGGCTTCTCGGCGGCGATCCCCTATCGCTGGGACGAAGGTGTCATGCTGTTTGGAGACAACGGCACCTACGGGTTCACGGCTGCCGTCACCGATGGCACCTACAGCCGCAATTCGCAATCGGGCATCGCCCCGGCTGCCACACTGCGCCTGCACGCGCGCCCTGACAACGACTTCTATGTGAGCGCGAGTGGCCTCTACATCCACGAGGCGGACGCCAGTGCGCTCTGCTTTGGCGGCTCGGTGATCACGCCCGTGACGGGTTCGGCAATGGGCACGAGCCCCAGCGCCACAGTGCGTTCGACGCTGGGCAGCCTCGACGCAACGTGGCAAGTCACCGACTGGCTGCACCTGCAGGCGTCGGGTGGTGCTGGGCGCATCGCCGACGAGGACGTCGCCTTCAGTCGCACGATCTTCTGGTGGATGCTCGAACCCAGCGTGACGCTGGCGCCGGGCTGGGACACGACGCTGCGCTGGAGTGGTGCGGGCACCTTCGATCGCCGCGAAGGATTCCAGTTCGAAGGTCGCCCCTATGCCAATGGCACAGCCTCGTACGGGTTTGATCTATCCCAATTGCAGCGGCTCGCACTTGGCCTGCGGCACACGTTTGCACCGGGTCTGGTCGGCAAGATCGAAGTCGGGTTTGACCACCTCGTCGCGACCGACGCGAGCGGCCTGCCCAACGACACGCGCGTGTTCACGGCGGCCGAAGTCGTTCTCTCCTTCTAGAAGTCCTCGAGGCCGACACCATGGTCATCTCCCTACTCACGCTGTGCACCGTGACGCTCTGTGTCCCGCAGGGGCCGGACCTGCAAGCCAGCATGAAGCAGATGTCGGAGGCCACGACGGCGCTGGCGAGCGCCATCGAAAAGCACGACGCCGACGCCCGCACCCGACAACTCGATGCCCTCGATGCGGCCTTGGTGACGTTGTTGGGCAGCATCCAGCGCGGGGAGATCGCGCTCGAACCGCGCACCGACGTCGAACGTCTGCTCGGCGAGCTGCGTGGCACGGTCGGCAACCTACGAAAACCGCTGCCCGACGCCACGGCAAGCGACGCCTGGGACCTTGGGCGGCTTCGTGGAGCTTGCACCCACTGCCACCTGCAGGTGCGCACGGACAATGCCGAACGGGGCCTGTTTCCCAACCGCGGCGGCGCCGTATTTGGCCACCTTGCCATCGAACAACAGGATGGCACGCCGCAAGAGGATCGCAGCGGAGCAGTCGTCTTCCTCGAATCGCCCGGCCTCGAATCTCCACCGTGGCCGCGCAAACCGGTCATCTCGCAGAAGGGCCGCGCGTTCCAACCGTCGGTGCTGGCCGTAACCACGGGCACCGTCGTGCGCTTCCCAAACGACGACGTGGTATTCCACAACGTGTTCTCGCTGTCGCGCGGCAACGCGTTCGACCTCGGCACGTATGGCAAGGGCACCGAACAGGAACGGGTGCTCGGCACGCCGGGACTCGTCAAGGTGCATTGCAATATCCACCCCGATATGGCGGCGCAGGTGCTCGTGCTTCGCAACTCCTATGCGGCCATCAGTTCGCCAAGTGGGTTCTGGAGCATCGCCGAGGTTCCGCCTGGTGAATACACGCTGCGTGTCTGGCAAGGGCTCGCTGAGCCGCTGCAGCAGACCGTGCGTGTTGCACAGGGCGAGGCCCTGGAGGTCAAGCTGAAGGTCCGTGAAACCCGGCCACGTGTGCAGCACAACAACAAGTTCGGTCGCCCCTACAAGAACTACTGATCGATGCACCTCGGCTTTCGAGAACGACTGCTGGTCGGCGTCACCACGATCGTGGTGGCGTTCGTCGCCGCCGCCGTGCTGCTGTTGACGCAGCTGACGGGTCGTTCGGCCGCGGAGCAGGTCACCCGGGAAATCGACGAAGCGCGCGCGAGCTTCTCGACGCAGATGCAGCAGCGGCGCACCGCCCTCCAGGACGAAACGCGCTTCCTGGCGCGGTCGGCCCGGTTGCTCGCTACCGCGGGCATCCCCAACGTCGATCAGGCGACCTTCGAAGACACGTTCGACGAGATCCAGGCCGCGTTCGCAGCGCCGTTGCTCGCCTTCGTGGATACCCAGGGGCACCTCGTCGCCAGTCGCGGGCGCGGCTTCCTGCCGCAACAGGACCTGTCGAAGCGCATCGGCATGGGGAAGGCACTAGAGGGCGAAAGTGGCGACCATGTCTGGGACCTCGGCACGAGGCTCGCCCTCGTGGCCTTGGCCCCGATCGTGCAGGGCGACGAACTGCTCGGCGTGCTCGTGCGCGGCCGGCCGATCGATGCCAGCTTCGCCGAAGAGATCGGCTCGATCGGCGGACGGGATGCACTGATCGCGCAAGACGGCACCGTGCTGGCCGAAAGCTGGCGCCGACAGGCTCCCGAGCACTGGGCGCCCGAACCACTGCTGGCGCTGCGCCACGCGACGCTCAGCGACCTTGGCGCCAACGTCACCCTTGCGATCAACGGCCGACCGCGCTCTGGCCTCGCCGTGCGCATCCACCCCGACGCGGGCATCGTCTTCCTGTCGCACGACCTCGGCGCCATCCTTGCGATCCGCGACGAAGCGCGGCAATGGCTGCTCGGGATCGGTGCGTTGCTCGTCCTGCTCGGCATCGGGTTTGCCGTGCAGACCGCGAGACGGCTCGCGGGTCCGCTGCGGGCACTCACCGCGGCTTCGGATCGCATCGGCAGCGGCGACCTCAGCGCCCGCGTCGAAGTGACCATGCACGACGAAATCGGCCGCCTCGGTCATTCGTTCAACGCGATGGCGCAGACCATGCAGACGCTCGTTGCCGACGTCACCGACAAGGCCGCGCGCGCCGAAGCTGCGAACCGCGCCAAAGACGGTTTCTTGACGTCGATGAGCCACGAACTGCGCACGCCACTGACCGGCATCCAGTCGACCGCGGAGCTGCTGCAGCAATTCGGCGAAGAGAGTTCGCCCGAAGAGCGCGCCGAGTTCCTTACCACGATCGTTCGCGAGGCCGAACGGCTGGGCCAGCGCATCAGCGACGCACTCGAGTTTGCGAGTTTCTCAGGCAACAAGGCCAAATGGACACTCGGGCGCGTCGACCTGCTACGCGTCTGCGAACAAGCCTGCCGCCGCATCGATGGGCTGCAGGAGCTGAAAGCCGTGGCCTTCGCCATCGTGTGCGAAGAAGGGGCGATCCTGCAAGGTGACCGTGAGCACATCACCCAGGCGCTGTGCCATCTGGCGCAGAATGCGTGGACCTGGAGCCCGCCGACCGAGGCGGTCGAGATCCAGGTGCGGCGCCTCGACGCCGGCTTCGTGATCGAGGTCAGCGACCGCGGCCCCGGCATCCCGGCGCACGAACGCGAGAAGATCTTCGACTACTTCACCCAGGGCGGCGACGTGCTCGTGGACAAGCCACAGGGCATCGGCATCGGCCTCAAGATCGCAAACGAAGTGGCGACCGCCCACGGTGGCTGCGTCGACTACAGCGAACGCGCCGGCGGCGGCTCGGTGTTCCGCATGCTACTGCGCTGCGAGGATCGGCCGATCGACCGCATGGCGGTTCCTGAAGCGGCTAGTGTGGTGCACCACACTAACGAAGTCGCTGCAACGTAGCCTCAGTGCGGCAACGCCGCACCGCCACCATCACCGACCGGAGCCTTCGGCGGATGGAACGCAACGGCAAGCAACACGGCGGCCCCGATCGCAGTCAGCAGCGGGACCTGGAACAGACCGCGGAAGTCCGTGACACCGTCCGTCGTGTAGACATCCTGGATCAACATCGGACAGATGGAGTTCGCCAGCAGAGCGCCACCACCGAGAATCATCAGGTTGAACAGTCCCTGCGCCGACGTGCGGATGTCCTTCGGCAAGTAGGCGTCGACGAAGATGTAGACCGTGGCGAAGAAGAACGCATAGCAGACGCCGTGCAGCACATTGACGAGCACGACGAGCCAGGCATGTTCTGGCAGATAGGCAAAGACGGCAAAACGGGCGGCATGGCCCAACACACCGACCACCATGGTCGTGCGCCAGCCGAGCTTCTTCAGCACGCTGCCGAGCACCAGCATGGTCAGGATCTCCGCAACCTGCCCGATGCTCATGACGGGCATGATCCAATTGCTCGCGATACCGACCTTGTCACTGCCAAGGAACGTCCCGGTCCAATTGAAGTAGCAGTTGTGCACAAAGCTGTCGATGAACGCGACGAGCCACAGCACCAGCACGAACGGATGGCGCAGCAGTTTGAGTGCGTCGAGCCAGGCCGGGCTTTCGCTCACGCGCGGCGGCGTGTGCGGCAGCGACAGACTGAACAACGCGAGCAACAGCGAGGCCCCTCCGGACACGAAGTAGGTCCACTTCGTCGCCGCCTTGGCCGCTGTCCCGGACAGCGGGTGCGCAAACGCCTGATCCAGCCAACCGACGATTCCCTGCGGATTCGCGGCCTGCACCGCATCCCAATCCACGAACAGGAACGTGAAAGGCCATGCCGCCAGGATCCAACCGATCGTGCCCCCCATGCGCACGATGCCAAACTCGCGCTGGGCATCCTTCATGTGGGTGAAGGCAATCGAATTGGTGATGGAGATGGTCGGCACGTAGAGCAGGCAGTGCACGTACATCAACAGCAGGAAGGGCCAGAAGCTCTGCACGAAGCCAAGCCCCACCATCGCCAGGCCGCCCACGAGATGGGAGAAGGCGAGGAACTTCTGCGCGGCGAAGGTCCGGTCCGCAAACTGGTTGCTGAAGAACATGCCCACGATCGCGGCGATCGGAAATGCGTTCAGGATCCAGGACTGTTCGCTGGCGGAGAACCCGAGGCTCGGCAAGTAGCCAAAGATCAGTGGCAACCAGGCCCCCCAGATGAAGAACTGGAGGACCATCATCGCGAACAACTTCCAGCGGTGGGTTCCGGGCATGAGTTCGAACTGCGTTGGCGAGGGCACCAGCCGGGAATGGCTGGCGAGGGCGCGGGGAGCGTAGGCAGAGACGCGCGGAGAAGGAAGCCGCTGGCCAGATCTGCAGTCCTGGCGTTCTGCCGCCAAGGCTCTGCCGTCGCAGCAGCTCAGGCCCCAGGAGCCCCGGCGCGCCGCGGCAACCAGAGAACCACGACCGCCGACAACACCGCGCAGACGATGCCCACCCACAGGGCCGGCGCAAACGAACCCGCCTGCAGTGCGTCGCCGAGCGCTGGTTTGATCGGCAACTGCACACCGCGCGCGAGCGCATAGAACAGCGCCGCGGCCGTGGCGCGCAGCGCGGTCGGGTAGTGTTCGCCAAACAACGCGCCAAAACACGACCACGTGCCCGCACCAAGCCCCATGAGGGCCACCGCGAGCGTGAACGAGCCGAAGTCCGCGGTCACCGCACCGAGTTGTTGCAGCACGAGTGCCTGCCCCGCGGCGAACACGAGGCAGAACAGCACAAACATCCGAATGCGGCCAAAACGCGCCGCCAGGAAGCCAAACAGCACATCGGCGAAGACGTGTACGCCGTTCACCTGGATCTGGAACCAACCGACGTCGTGCGCGGTCACCTTGTGCATCGACATGAGCGCGGCCGGCAGTTCGGCATAGACGCACCAGAACCCGGCCATATGCAGCGTGAGCACCGCGAGCAAGACCACGCTCACGCGCCGGTACGCGGGCGACCACAAGGCGCGCGCGGGCTGCCGTTCGGCCGCCTGCACGGCCCGATCGGGTCCCGGCATCGCGGCACGCGCCCACAGCGCCAGCACCGCGAGTCCGGAGGACGCAAAGAACACCGCGCGCCAGCCGACCCCTGGCAGCGGGGCGAGAAAACACGCCACCGCGGCCGCCAGCGCCATCGCCACGGGACTGCCGGCCTGCAGGATGCCGTGCACCCGATCACGTTGCCGCCCGGACCAGTACTCGGCGACGACCGCGTGGCCGATACCCCATTCGCCACCAACACCGAGCCCAGTGATGAGGCGCGCAAACAGCAGCGACCAGAAGCCGTTCGCGAGTCCGGTCAGCAGGGCGCCGAGCGAGAACACCACGATGCTCGCGACCATGGCCTGTCGCCGGCCAATCCGATCGGCGACGCGGCCAAACAGAAACCCACCCACCGCCGTCGCCAGCAGCGACCAACCTTCGATCCACGCGACGCTGCCGTAGAGATCGAGCCCGAGTTCGGCCGCGATCGTGCGCTTCGTAAAGCTGAACAGGATCAGGTCGTAGAAGTCGAAGACCCAGCCGAGCCAACAGAACAGCAGCACCTTGCCGCGGCCGCCCGCGAACAGGCTCGGGCTCTTCGGCGAAAGGGCGGTTTCGAGCTCGACCATCGAGGTGGCCAGGGTAGCGACCGAGCAAGCCCCGCCAAGGTCAGTTCCGCTTTTGCGGCACTAGCGACAGAACCCCACCCGACCCGCTATCCTGCGCGCCCCCATGTTCGTCCCCACGCGTCGCAAGACCGTCCCGGTCCGCATCGGCTCCGTCACCGTCGGAGGCGAGGCTCCCGTCATCGTACAATCGATGACCAACACCGACACCGCCGACGCAGCGAGCACCGCAGCGCAGGTCGCCGAGCTCTTCCAGGCTGGCAGCGAACTCGTTCGCATCACGGTGAACACGCAGGAAGCCGCGGCCGCCGTGCCCGAGATCCGCAAGCGCCTCACCGACCAGGGCCTCGCCGTGCCGCTGATCGGCGACTTCCACTACAACGGGCACGTGCTGCTGCAGAAGTTCCCGGCCTGCGCCGAAGCACTCGACAAGTACCGCATCAATCCCGGCAACGTCGGCAGGGGCGCCAACCACGACAAGAACTTCGCGACGATGGTGCAATGCGCGGTCGAGCACCAGAAACCCGTGCGCATCGGCGTGAACGCGGGTTCGCTCGACCAGGAATTGCTCGGCAACCTCATGGAGATCAACGCGAAGTCGTCGATCCCGCAGGACGCGACCGCGGTGTTCCTCGAAGCGATGGTGCAGAGCGCGCTGCGTTCGGCCGCCGCCGCCGAAGAGCTCGGCCTGCGCCGCGACCAGATCATCCTGTCATGCAAGATCAGCAAGGTGCAGGAACTCGTGCGCGTCTACCGCGCCCTCGCCGACCGCACCGACCACGCGCTGCACCTCGGCCTCACCGAAGCGGGCATGGGCATGAAGGGCATCGTCGGCTCGACCGCAGGCCTGTCGATCCTGCTGCAACAAGGCATCGGCGATACGATCCGCGTCTCGCTCACGCCTGAACCAGGCAGTTCGCGCACCCAGGAAGTGCGCGTGGCGCAGCAGATCCTGCAGGCGATGGATATCCGCCCGTTCCTGCCACAGGTCACCGCGTGCCCGGGCTGCGGCCGCACGACGTCGAGCTACTTCCAGGAGCTGAGCCAGCAGGTCGAAAAGTTCCTGCACGCGCGTATGCCCGAGTGGAAGAAGACGAAGCCGCAGGCGGCAAGCCTGCAGGTCGCCGTGATGGGCTGCGTCGTGAACGGCCCCGGTGAGAGCAAAGCCGCCAATCTGGGCATCTCGCTGCCTGGCACCGGCGAAATGCCGCGCGCGCCCGTGTTTGAGGATGGGGTGCAGGTCATCACGCTCGAAGGGCCGACGCTCGCGCAGGACTTCCTCGCGCGCATCGAGGCATACGTCGCGCGTATGCGGTAGCCTGCGCGCCCTATGGACGAGAGCACGGCAATCTTCTGGCTGCAGGTCATCGCAGTAGGCGCAGTGGTGGTCTGGCTGTCAGGAGCAATCTTCGTCGCCGCAGCGCGACGGAAGGTCAACACCCCGCTGCGAGGCGAACTCGCCGTGCCGGTCGCCCCCGCCGTCGTGATCGCCCACTTCTCGCGCGCCATCGCCGCGGCAGTGCCCGGAACGGCGTTCCAGGCCGGCCTCATCGAACGCGCTGCCGAGACGGAGGTCCGCTGGACCAGCTCGTTCGGCGGACGCCACCGCGGCACCTTGACCGTGAACGGTAACAGCAAAGGCTCGCTGGCCACGTGGGAGGTGCAATCGACCATGGGCCTGATCCTCGGCGCCCGCATCGTCGTGACCCTCGGTGCCGCGCTCGTGATCGCGCTCTACTACCTGCTGCACGAACACGTTGTCACGAGCGGAAACCCCGCCATCCGTGCGCAGGTCATCCAGATGGTGCAATCGATCCACCTGCTGTGGCCGCCATTCCTGCTCGCCGGCCTCGCGCTGCGTTCGCGCACGCGGATGACTCGCGACATCCAACGCGCGGTGCAGAACGCGCAATTCGGCTGAGAGGGCTTCCCCATGCGCGTTCGGCAAGTTGCAACCAGCGTCCTGCTGCTAGGCCTGTGCTTTGGCCCACTGGCGGCCCAACAGACTACTTCGCAGAAGCCCCTGCTCGATCGTTACACCGCGACGAAGCACATGCTCGCGATGCGCGATGGCACGAAGCTGCACACGATCGTCGTCGCCCCCAACGAACACGCCGAGCCGTTGCCGTTCGTCATGCTGCGCACTCCGTACGGCGTCGCCAACTGGTCGCGGCACTTCGCGAGCTACCTGAAGGAACTCGCCGAAGACGGTTACGTATTTGTGTTCCAGGACATCCGGGGCCGGTTTGGCTCGGAAGGCACGTTCGTGATGCAGCGCCCACTGCGCGCGACCGATCCGCAGCTCCAATTTGACGAATGCACGGACGCCTTCGACACGATCGACTGGCTCACGAAGAATATCGCCCACACCAATGGTCGCGTCGGCATGCTCGGCGTCAGTTACGACGGCTGGACGACGATCCAGGCCGCCGTCGATCCGCATCCGGCCCTGCGCGCGATCTCACCACAAGCGTCCCCTTCGGATATGTGGGTCGGTGACGACTTCCATCACAATGGCGCCTTCCGACTCAGCTATGGATTTGAGTATGCAGCGATGATGGAGACGTCGAAGACGACCGAACAATTCCGTTTCGATCGCTACGACACGTTTGATTGGTATCTGCAACTCGGCTCGCTGAAGAATATCAACGAAAAGCACCTCGGCGGCCGCATCCCAACCTGGAACGACTATGTCGCCCACCCCGACTACGACGCGTTCTGGCGCGCGCAGACGGTGTTGCCGCAACTGACGCGCTGCACGGTGCCGACGCTCAATGTCGCCGGCTGGTGGGACCAGGAGGACTTCTACGGTCCGCTCAGCATCTACCGCGCCCTCGAGCAGCACGATACGCAGGGCATCAACCACCTCGTCGTCGGCCCCTGGAACCACGGTGGCTGGTCGCGCGGCGATGGCGACAAACTCGGCGCGATCCCGTTCGGCAGCAAGACGGCGCTGTGGTTTCGGGAGCACGTGCAAGCAACCTGGTTTCGCCACTGGCTCAAGGACCGCGGCGAACTCAACCTGCCCGAAGCCCTGACGTTCGAAGCCGGTGCCAACGAATGGCGCCGTTGGGACCAGTGGCCGCCCAAACCCGCGACCGCAACCCCGCTCTACCTGCAGGCCAACGGCGGGCTCTCGTTCCGCAAGCCCAACGGCGAAGCCCGCGAACCGAGCGACGCATTCGTCTCCGATCCAGCCCATCCGGTCCCCTACCGGCAGCGCCCGATCCAGGCGACCTACGGGCCGGGCTCGAAATGGCGCGAATGGCTCGTCGAAGACCAACGCTTCGTCAAGGACCGCCCCGATGTGCTCACGTGGGAAACAGAGCCGCTGGCCGAGGACGTGACGATCGCGGGCGAGATCACGGCCAAGATGTTCTGCTCGACAACGGGCACGGATGCCGACTGGGTCGTGAAACTCATCGATGTCTACCCGGATGACTTCGCCAAGGAAGGGCCGCTCACGGGCTACTGCCTGATGGTCGCCAACGACGTGATCCGCGGCCGTTACCGCAACCACCGCGATCAGCCCGAACCGTGGCCCAGCGGCGAAATCGTCGGGTGCGAGATCGATCTGCACGCGCAGAACCACACGTGGAAGAAGGGCCACCGCATCATGGTGCAGGTGCAGAGCACGTGGTTTCCGCTCATCGACCGCAACCCGCAGACCTACGTGCCGAACATCTTCCTGGCTGAGGACGCGGCGTTCGTCGCGCAAACGCACCGCGTGTTCCGTTCGCCCGATGCCGCTTCGTGTGTCGTGCTGCCGATCGTCAAGCAGTGAGGTTGCCAGGGATACACTGCCTACAATTCGGCCAGAACCGCATCACCCGCATCACCAATTGTTGTCACGCAACAGATCCGCCATGGTGAGGCCGCGGATGCGATCCGCGGCGAAACGTTCGCGCCCGACGATCCAGAGCTCGGCCTTGGGAAACGCGTGGGGAAACCAACCAAACTCCATCGCCGAAGCTCCCCCGCGCTTGACCTCGACCAACAACGAAGGCCGCACGACATAGTCCACTTCGTGCTCCTTCGAAGCCCAAAACAACAGCTCCTCCGGCGATTCTTCGCCCCTGAGGGCGGCCCGGCGCCAGATCTCCTGCGCAACGAGCCACTCCCACCATCGTCCTTGCGTCTCGTTCGGTAGCGCCTTCCAGTCGGCCACGCACCGGAGCCGATGGCTATCGAACGCCACCGCGGCGAGCAGGTTGATCGGCGGGAACTTGGCACGCTTGCGTCGCAGGCCGATGCCGCGGCTCGAGTCCCACGACCAGGCGGTTCCTACACACATCAGGTCTGCGAGCAGTTCGAGGTACCCTGCTGCCACTGTGTTGTTCGCGAGGCCTGTCTCTCGCGCAAGCAAAGCCTGCCCCATCGGCGCGCCACCGCGCATCAGCAGCGCATCCCACACGGCAATCAGACTGCTCCGTTGGCGGCCACTCGCCGCGCATTCACCAAACACCCAGTCCCGCACCATCTCGATCGCGTGCTCCGGAATGCGACCATGCTGCGCAAGCTCTGCCGCGACGATGGGACAACCGCCGCAGAGCATGTAGGCAATCGTCGCATCCTCGCCAAACCGATCCCCACACACCCGTTCGAACTCGACGAAGGGCAACGGGGTGAACAGGTAGGTCGTGCGCGACAGACGCCCCTTGCGCCCCGGAAGGCGCTCGGCGCCGCGCCGCAGATCCGTGGCGCGCGACCCGGTCGTTACCACGAGCACTCCGCGCAATTCCCCGGCGTCGAGCAGCCGCTTCAAACCCCTCTCCCAATTGGCAATTGCGGTGATCTCGTCGATGAACAGGCGCCGTACCGGCGCGTTCGTTGCAAACCACGGCACGAGCTCGCGAACGGCAGCCACGAGGCCATCGACGTCGCCGATCTGATCGCCGTTGAGGTAGAACCCCGAAGCTGGCCCGTGCACGGCGATGGTTCGCCGCAACTGCCCCTCGAGCCACGTGCTCTTGCCGTACTGGCGCGCACCTCGCACGAGCAACACGCCGGCATCCACCGGCAGGTCTGGAAGCCCGAAGTCGACCTGGAACACCGGCAAGCCAAGATCTTCCAGGTGAGGAAACAGGCCGCCGGTGTCCAGGGCACCCGATCTCAGGGCTTCGTTGATCGACCTAACGTCCATAACGTTAGGTTATCGAACGTTTGCAACGTTAGCAAGAGCCGGAGGCGAAGGATGCCCGACGCGAGTTCTCGCAACGCGTTACTTTGAGATATCTTACGAACACGCTGCTGCCGACTCTTGCCGCCCATCGGAGGCCTCTCCCCGGCGTGGAAACACCTGCATGGCGCACAACACCAGGCTCGCGATGGCGCACCAGAACAGCCCCGCGACCATCACGATGAGGAACTGCCCGGCTTCCTGCTCGGCGCGAATGCCCGTGAGCAGGTAGCGCCCCAGAAACCACGGCACCACCGCAAACAGAAGGCACAGCATGCCGGCGCGCGCGTAGTCCGTTCGCCCCCGCCGCCGCCAGAGCACGGCGAGGCTCGTTGCAAAGAACGCAATCGGCAACACCACGCGCCACACGCACAGTTGAGTGATGTAGTGCAATGGCTGCAGGAACGGCATCACTGCCGCATCGCGGAGTTCGAGCCAGAACCTCGGCAACATCACGAACTCGTGGATGTCCCCGCGCGCGACGCTCGCGAGCGAGATGCCATTGCCAAGCTGGTCGAGCGTGCAGAGTATGGCACAGATCGACACCGCGGCGGCGGCAGCGATCCACGACAGAAGCAGCGGTGCGAGGGCGCGCAAGCGCATGCGCGATCTATCGGTGCTCGCGCGCCGAGCATTCGGCCGCGGGCTCACAACGTGCGAACACGCCCATGCGATCGGTCTCTATTCGGGCTTTGCACGCATTCGGCGCACGAACAATACGATGAGCCAAACCAGCGCGCCGACGCCCGCGGCGATCTTGATCCAGGCAAGACGGCTTTCGGAGCCAACGACAAGGTCGAGCAGCATAGGGCAAGAATGTTGGGGCAGCGCAGCAGAGAGAACCGCTCAGCGCGGCAAGCGTACGACGACTTCGGGATTCTCGCCGGGCAGGATCGTCACGTCGGCCTTGTGCGCGAGCTCATTGGCACGCCAGACCACCACGCCGTTCGCCCCTACCGAGAGGCCCGGCAGCCGCACGCGCCCAAGTCCATCCACATGGCGCGGCCGACGGAATCGACGACCATCCTTCTCGTTCACGACGACACTCGCGTTCCGGATCGGTGCATCCCCGGGGCCAAGTACCCGCACCGGCAGTTCGCCCAGCCTTTGCAGGCGCACTTCCAGTTCGATCTCTGCACTACTCGTCACGAATGGTTGCACCACAGCCATGGACAAGTCTGTTTCCGAAGATCCCAGAGCGCCTGAAGGGTCGACTACGAGTCCGAAACGACGCCCGATGGGCAGCGGCTCACATTCAAAATGGCTGCCATCGATACGCACCCCGCCCCCGCCACGCAGCACGTTCTCTCCGTAGGACACGAGTTCGATGCCAAACGCAGGGACCGGACGGCCATCGTCGGCTCGCACCACCGTGCCACGAACGATGCAACCCTTGAGATCCTCGTCTGCAAGCGGAATGCGCGCATCCATCGTGCCAGGTTCCACTCCCGACAGCAGCTTCACAAGCCTTGGTGTTTGAGCGTTCGGCAACGCATGCAGGGTCCACTTCGTGCCAGGATGCACAGCGAGCCGGAATCGTCCCTCAGCATCCGTCTTCACCCAACCCACCGGTTCGAACCGCTCTTCTCGCCCTGGCGTAGAACTCCCGCCGTGCGCCGCAAGCTCCGCCTCAGCCCGCACGTTCACCCGGGGAAACGCACTGCCATCCGCATGCACCACGATGCCCTCGATCGGCACGAGTTCTTGTAGATTCAACAGCACTTCCGGATGGGGCTCCGACGCGGACGTTTGCGCGAAGATCGGGGCACTGGTTGCGTGCCCCGCAGCCCGCGCCAGCAGCTGGTAGCGCGCAAGACTGCGCACCGGCACTTCGAAGACACCTCGCGCATCGGCGGTGATCGAGACCATCTGTTCGATGTCCTCTTCGGGCTCCGAAGCACGCTGAGGTTCACGCCATACCTTCACTTCACTCTCAGCGACTGGCGCACCGTGCGCATCAACAACGCGCCCGCGCAAGGTGATCGCTCCAGGAAACTGCAGCACCACATCCGGGCGGTCCTCGCGCATGCGCAAGCGGCGATAGAAGGTCACGGAGTCACCGCGCTGGCCGCGAAACACGCACGTCGAATGAGCCGGCACCAGCAGCTCGAATCGGCCGGCTGCGTCCGTGGTCGATGGGGCACACGCTCCAGCAGCCCGACCGTCGTCCTCCGAGACGCCAGCCGTTACAACTACACCCGCTGCAGGAGAACCATCCACGTCGAGAACGATGCCTCGCGCTTTGAGGTCGCGCTGCAAGGTCAACTTGGTCGGAACCCGGGTCTGGTGCCACAGCACTTCCTCCCGACTGGGTAGAAGCCCGGCCATGCTCGCACTGACGACCACGTTCTCGAGATCAAGCACTGGCCGCGCCAAACCATCTGCGTCGGTGACCACCGTCCACCGGGACTGTTGCTCGCGCCCCTGGTAGGCATGGCGTGGACCGCCGTACTGGCGACGAACCGCCATGGAACGCTCGACCTTCGCACCTGGCCAGATGGTGATCGTCGCACCGGGCACGGGCATATCCTCGCCATCGACCACAAGCAGGATGGGCGACCACGGCGCCACGGCAACGAGCGATGGGTCGAAGGGACCTTCGTTGGCGAAGTCACTCGGCACTTCCACCACCGCGACCGCTTCGCGCTGCGGTTCTGGCGCGGTGCCCTCACGCTCGGACGTCACAACCTGTGCCGTCACCACGGCCCCATTCGCGCGGGATTCCGCAAGCGCCTGCTCGCTGGCAACGCCAGCCGCGGGCCAGCCCAGCCAGACCGCGGCCAGGACCACCGCGACCACCGCACCGGCGAACATCTTGCTGTGCATGAGAACTCCGAAGGTCCAGACCACCATTCCAGCCCCAACCACCGCCTGCCGACCGGGCTCCAAGACCAACAACGGCGACGCCCAGCCCGCCCGCGAACCGTGCCGCGCATCGAGCCGCGCGCGCAGCCGTTCGAGGCCACGCTGCAACCTCGAGCGAACGGTGTCGAGCGGCACCGCCAGTTGCGCCGCGATCTGCGCGGGCGAAAGCCCCTGCCAGTAGCGCAGCACGATCGCTGTGCGGAACGGCTCTTCGAGGGACTGCACGGCCGCCGCAGTGTCGCGCAACACCTCGGCCTGCATCGCGATCGCCGC
>JADZDL010000250.1 GCA_020851075.1 Planctomycetota bacterium
CTCAAGCCCGCGGATCGAAGGGTCCACTTCCGCGAGCAACGTGCGGGCGGCTTCCACGCCGCCACGGCGCCTAGTCTCCGTAAACAGGTGGTGCAGGGCAGAGCTTGGTCGCCCCGGACGATGCTCGAGGAAGAGGGCTGCCTTGGACTCATTGATGGCGCCCTCCGCTCCATCCAGGCTGTCGCCAAAACTGCCCAAACCTGTAGTGACGAGCTTCCGAATCCAGGACTTGTCGTCCCACCGTACCGTGACCTTTGCTTGCCCGAACTCGCCACGGTGTAGGAGCCAACGGTGTGGTGAAGCCAGCTTGCTCCATCGGTCAAGCACTGCGTTCACCCGACCCTCTGAGCTGCTCCCGATCTGCACCGCTTCCAACACCGAGCTCTTCCCGCATCCGTTCGGCCCGGTGAGCACGGCGATCCGTGGCAGGTCCAACAGTTCGCCCTTCCGGATGCCGCGGTAGTTCTCGATCTGGATGGACTGGATCACATCCCGATCCTACGCCGCACCCCGACCACCACCAAGTCGGAAGGTAAAGCGCGGCTGCTGGTGGGGGCCTCAGGGAATGCGGAGAGTCACTGGGGAATTCTCGCCGGGAATGGTCACTACATCGATGCTCGGCCCTTCGTAGGTGACGACCCTGCCGTTCCCTTGTGCGGCCAAGACTTGGTACCGGACCGGTCCAGGCGGCACGCGCAGGGTCACCATGCCGCGAAGATCGGTAGTGCCCTTGGGAAACCACTCGCTTTGGAGGGTGCCACGCGGATTGGTGGCGGTGACGGTGCGGCCCACGACCGGCTGGTCTTTGGCGTCGTGGACGACGACGCGCTGAAGGGCCCACGGACGCAATTGTACGACGAGGCTGATTGGCTCACGGCCGGTGAGGAAGAACTCGGTCGCCGCCGGGGCAAGTCGACTGGCCGCCAGTTCGCCGTGCGGAGCCGCGATGATGCTGGTCTGTTGCCCCGGTGTCAGCCGATCCCAGCAGCGGATCGAATCAGGCTCCCCTTGCCGATGCCACGTGGTGCGGCCGTCGAGCTTCGTGACCAAAGTGAAGTCAATGTCGTCGAGCAGGACGCCGGTCTCGGCGTCCTTGGCAACGGCGTTGACCACGCTGCCCCGCTGCTGCCAGTAGTCAATCTGCCAGGTGACCGCGGCACCGCTGGCGCTGGCGAGCGGGCCGTTGACGACCACGCGGTTGCGGTGCGCGTACAGCCGGAACTCGCCGTAATCCGCCACGGGGAGCCGGAACCTCCCGGCCTGGTCGGTGCGGACGGTCAAGGTATCCGCGGTCATCGCAAAGCTCGGCCCCTCCCAGTGCGAGGTGCTGCTCGCGACGAGGGCCTCCAGGCTATCAACCCGCACGGAGGGATTCAGTCGGTGTCCGTAGACATCCCAGTCCGGCAGCGGGCGGCCCGCAGGATCGGTGATCAAACCCTGGATCCAATGCCATGCCGGGCCGCTCTGCAGTAGGAGTTCCGCCGGTTGCCCGGTCTGCCCTGCTTGCTGAGGGCCTTCCACCGCAATGGACAAGGACGGCGACGGTTGATACTCGCTCGGTTCGGCGCGCACCGAGAAGGTGCCGGCGGACGGCAGGTAGAGCACAAAACGCCCGTCCTCGTCGCAGTCCGCGGATGGGCGGAAGACGAAATCGGGTTCTTTGGCAGTGAGGTCGCGGTTCCCACGGGAATCGGGCCATTCGCTGCGGTTCACCCAGACGTCGGCAACGACCAGTGCGGCGGCGCACGGTTTGCCTTCGGGATTGACGACTCTGCCAGTGACGCAAAATGGCGTCGCGAGCACGCTCCTGTGCGCGCCTGGTGGACCTTCCAGGATGGTCCGCGTGAGCAGGAAGGTGGCGACCAGGGTGGTAGCGACCAGACAACCGAGCCACGTATGGCGCCGCATTCTCTCCCCACGCAATCGCATCTTCGGAGCCTACGCTGGGAGCGCCCTGCAAGCAACGGCCCGGACCGCCCGAGGCGCCCGGACTGACTGACCACGGTGCTTCTGCCATCACCCTGACCGACTGCCGATGGCTGCGTCGCGGGCCGACCGGCGCCGAGGTTCTGCGACGGCACGGAGAATCCTGAACCCTCTGGGCGGTGTGCTGGCGATGCTGTCTGCGTGACCGGATCGAATCCGAACCCAGTCGCGCCGTCGACCGCGCGGCCAACGTCCCCGCCGACGCTGCCGGAGACGTTGCAGGAGCACGCGGCGATGTTGCGCCGCTACCTCTACGTGCTGGGCGCCGGTGCAGATCGCATCGACGACCTGGTGCAGGAGGTGTTCGTCGTCGCGCTGCACAAGCTGCTCCTGGATCGTGGGCCGGCAGCGACCGCTCAGTTCCTCCGGGGCGTCGCCAAGAACCTGCTGCTGCGGCAGCGGCGTTCGTTCGCGGCGCGGCGCGAAGTGGAGCTCGGCGATGAGGTGTGGCGCGAGCAGTGTGGCGAGGAGGGGGATCGGCGGGCCGATGCGTTGCGCAATTGTGTTGAGGGTCTGCCAGAACGGGGCCGTCGGCTGCTGCAGCGCTGTTATGCGGACGGCGCCGGTCGGCACGAACTCGGCCTGGAGTTCGGCATGGCGGTGGATGGGATCAAGACGACGCTGCGGCGGCTGCGCGCGGCGCTTCGGGCGTGTATCGAACGACGGCTGCGAGGGCAATCATGAACGAAGCACAGATCCGGGAGCGCGCGCGCGAACGGCTGCTGTCGGCGGAACTTGCCGAGTTGCTGCAGGTCGAGGTCGCGGTGATCGAAGCGGTCGAACTTGAGCCGGATCGGCGGCCCAGCAAGTGGCTCGCCGCAGCGTTGTTGTGCTTCGGTGTGGCCGTCGCCAGCGGTGTCGCGTGGTTGCGCACCGAGCCCGCGCAACAGGCGGCGCAGGACCCGCAGGGTGCGTTCGATCCGGCGGCCCCGTGGTGGGAGTACGAGGTCCCGTTCCGCGTGCCGATGGTCGTCGTCAACTCGCTCGAGCAGATCGCCGCATTGCCCACAACGACGGCCCGCATCACGGTGGGCATGCAGGGGGCGCAAGAGGGCGCGATCGGCGCGGTACTGCGCCGCGATGGCCTGCAGCAGTTGCTGCTGGTTGGACCCAACACCGCGGCGCTGCCGATTCCGTGGGCCGACCTCGCGACGCACGACTCGCTGCGATCGCTCGGCTTCATTGCTGTGGCGGTGCCGGCGGAGCCGTTGCGTCAGCTGGCTCGGTTGCCCGAGCTGCGGGCACTGACCGTGTCGCACCAGAGCATCAAGATCGACGCTGTGACCGCGTCCGCGCTGGCCCAATTGAAGACGCTGCGGCAACTCAACATCTCGTACGACGAAGTCGACCCCGAAGCGCTGAAGCGGCTCGCCGACCTGCCTGCACTCACCTCCCTCGTGCTCGGCGTTGCACAGAGTGGTCCGGGGGATCTCACGGCCCAGCTGGCGGCCGTGGCGCAGATCCGCACGCTGCGAACGCTCTACTTCGACGGCAGCTTCGATCCCATGCCGGCCGATGCACTGCGGCAACTGCGCGGTCTGCCAAACCTCATCGCGCTGCAGCTCGCCAACTTCAAGGTCGACGACGCCGGGCTCGCCGCGCTGCCGCGCCAACTGCAGCACCTGCAACTGCCGGCCCTCGGCGCGATCACGCCGGCGGGTATCGCGAGCCTTGCCGGGCTCGGCTCGCTGCGCAGCCTCAGCTTCCACTACAGCATCCCCGAAGAATGCGACGCGGCGGTGCGGGACCTGGTGCCGAAGTTGCCGCTCGAGTGCTTCGAATGCCTGATTGGTCAGCCGAGCGACTCCCTGTGGTCGGTGCTAGCCGGACTGCCGCTGCTGCGGCGCGTGCGCGTACTGCTCGGCGACGAAGACCCGAGTTCGGTATTCGAACATGCCCTCGCCTGCCGCAAGCTCGAAGTACTGTTCGTATCGGTGCCGAAGATGCCGTCGCCCGAGCAACTCCGTTGCCTTGGTGAGCACCCGACCCTGCGACGGATCGTGTTCAACCGCTACTTGCCGTCCACTCCGGTGCCTACCGCCGCCGAACTCGCCGCGCTGCGCGCCAGTGTGCGCGCCGAGATCGAAGTCCTCTGACGCCCAGGAGCCTGGTGACGTGCCCCGGCCGTGATCCCGCCATCCGCGCCCGGAACATTCCCAACGAACGGGCAATACCCGCGAACGCGCGTCTGCCCCGCCCCGCTGCTCCCTCCAGGGCGACTTCCGCCGCCTTGCCGTTCGCCAAGAGGTCCTCATGCACGTCCCCGCCAGCCTAACGATCCTCACCGCCGCAACGCTGCTTGCCATCGGCGCATCCGGCCAGACCACGACGCGCGAAACGGTGTCGTCGACCGGCGTGCAGGGCACGTCCGGTTGCGGCTTTCCGGTGCTGTCAGCAGACGGTCGGTTCGTGGCCTTTCGTTCCGCGTCGCCAAACCTCGTGCCCGGCGACACCAACGGCCGGAACGACATCTTCGTGCGCGACCGGGTGACCGGCCAGACGACGCGGGTCAGCGTCGACTCCGCGGGTGTGCAGGCCAACGGCGACAGCGGTGAATGCTACCTCTCGGCCAACGGCAGGTTCGTGGTCTTCGAGAGCTTCGCGACCAATCTGGTCGCCGGTGACACCAATGGCCTGCTCGACATCTTCTGCCACGATCGCCAGACCGGGCAGACCACGCGGGTGAATCTCGGCGCCAGCGGCCAGCAGGCGGCCACCCAATGCACACAGTGCTCCATCTCGGCCGACGGCCGCTTCGTCGCGTTCCAGAGTGCCGACAACAACCTGGTGCCGGGCGATATCTGTGTGGGGACCGACATCTTCCTGCGCGATCGCCAGCTCGGCACGACGTTGATCGTCAGCGCCAGCATTCTGACCGGCCAGACGTTCACCAACCGCCAGAACGCGAGGATCTCGGCCGACGGCGACACGGTCGTGTTCGACAGTCGCGCGGACGATCTGGTGAGCAACGACACCAACGGCATCGGTGACGTCTTCGTCTGGTCGCGGCTCACCGGTTCGATCACCCGGGTCAGCCTCTCCAGTGCCGGTCAGGAGGGCAACGGTCAGAGCCTGGAAGCCAGCGTGTCGGGGACCGGCCGCTACGTCGTGTTCTCCAGCGCCGCGACCAACTTTGGTGGTGGGGTTGCCAACGCCAGCCAGTTCGACATCTTCGTGCGGGACCTCGTCACCGGCCAGACGACATGTGCGAGCCTCACCAACGGCGGCGCCGACGCCAACCAATTTGCGCAGCGTGGCACGATCACCGACGACGGTCGGTTCGTCACCTTCTGGAGCGGCGCCACCAACCTGATCTCGAACGACACGAACGGCGTCTACGACTGCTTCCTGCGCGATCGGCAGAACGCCACGACGACCCGCGTCAGCGTCAGCTCCGCCGGCATCCAGGGGCCCGGCCAGAGCACCGAACCCATGATCGCCGCGGGTGGTCGCTACGTCACCTTCACGGGCGCCTCCTCCAACTTCGTCCTGCCCGACACCAACGGCACTGTCGACATCTTCGTCCGCGATCTCGAAGCGACCGCCGTGGCCCTCGCCTACGGCTCGGGCTGTCGCGGCACTTCGCCCTTCGGTCCGCAGGCCGAGGGCATCGGCCAGCCGTTTGTGGGCAACAGCAACTTCGCCGTCGGCGTCTGGGAAGGTTTCCCGCAGCGAGTCGCCATCCTGGCCATGAGCCTCACGCCGGCCAACATCTCCTACGGCCAGTGCAATGTGCTGCTCGGGGGCAGCGCCATCAGCATGCCGTCGTCGTTTACCACGATCGCCGGCTTTGCCAGCACGCCGTGCCCCATTCCCGCAAACCCCGCCTTCGCCGGGCTCACGCTGTATGCGCAGTACGCCGTCTTCGATCCAAACGGCCTGTTCCTGGGCTTTGCGGCGCTGAGCCAGGGGCTCGCGATCACACTGAATCTGCCGTAGCGCGCGGATTTGGCCGGGCGGCGCGGTCCTGTCGGTGCTGCTGGGGCATCAACTTGGCACCAACCTGCGGCGGCGATATGACGTCTGGCATGGTGATGCAGTGCCACTCATGAGCGTGCCGCAAACGGCTGCAATCCTGGTCGGGCTGGTCGCCCTTGGCGGTTGTGGCCGCGGCAATGCGGTGATTTCTCCCGCCGTGGTGCTCGAGGGGGATCTAGAGCCTCTGCAGAGTGCGCTTACCTATCACACACCCGAATACCATGTGCGCCTGCGCCAGGTGTTGATGAAGAAGGCTCCAGACGACAGCGTGCTTCAGTTCCTCGTAATGCCCTCCTTCGCACCTGAGACGCTGCTATCGCTGCATCGGGTCGGCCAGGGTTATGAGGTGGTGGTGATCTCACCCAAGGAGCAGATCTGGTACTCCAAAGTGAGTGTTGGTGAAATTGAGTGTATAGAAGCCAGGAAGAGCCTCCCTTCGGCAACCGCAGAGCAGATGTGTGTGGTGTGGAAGAAAATGCTATTGCGGACGCGGTACACGGAAGCCGCGCCGACGACGCTCGATGGTGTTGCGTACGCCTTCCTGCTTTCTGAACAGGGGCTCGGCGACTGGGGCGGTCGGTCGAGCAATCCGCGGCCTGGCACGCGCCCCGATGTCCTGGCGCAGATCGGGGAAGACGTGATCGCCTACGTTCGGGCTGACGCCGCCTCGGAACAGGCTCTGCTGACGAAGGTGGGCAGTGCCCTCGCGCAACTGGAAGCGTCTTTGGCCAAGTAGGCCGATCCGCGCCCGGTCACAGTTGGATCCCCTGCAGCCACAGTTGGACTCCGCGCAAGCTCGTGGCGTTTGGCATCGCGAGGCTGTGGCCGACCGTGCAGCGGGTACCTGGCACGCGCGCCGACAGCGAGCGCCGCAGCGCCCCGAATTCTTGGCAGTCGCGGCGATGATCCGGCGCATGGCAGGTCCCGTCACCCCAAGCCAAACCCCTCCATGGCCACCGGCTCACTACGTCATCGCGTTCTCCTGGCTTGCCTCGGCAGCACCGCACTGCCGGCGCAGCAGTGGCTCCCACACACCCTACCCCAGGTACCTTCCGCTGCCACGGTAACGCTACGCGACGTCGATGGGACCGCGCCCGACGACGTCTGGGTGGTCGGTTCCTACACGGTGAACCACCCCGGCTACACCGTCCAGAACACGCTCGCCATGCACTACGACGGGGTCGCCTGGAGCATTGTGCCCGCCCCCAACCCGATCGGCCCGGGTGGGCCCCAAAACCAATTTTCTGCCGTCAAGGCCTTCGCGCCGGACGACGTCTGGGTGGCTGGCTCCTGGTACACGCTGGGGGGCAACTGGCTACCCACCTCCGACCTCTACGTCGCCCACTGGGACGGCGTGTCGTGGACACCGATGGTGACCACCGCCTCCTCGCCGAACGGCAGCGGTCACGGCATCACCGACATCGTAGCCAGCGGTCCCGACGACATCTGGTTCCTCGGCAACGTCGTGACTGGCTACTCGCAGGCCCTGGCTCTGCATTGGGACGGCAGCAGCTTCCAGTTCCGCTACGGCCCGCCGCCGCCAGCAACGCCCGGCGCCAACCGGATCTTCCGCTCCGGGGCCGTCATCGCCGGCAACGACGCCTGGTTCGTCGGTGGCCCGCTCAATTACATGGGTACATTCTCGTACCTGGTGCACAGCGATGGTTCGTCGATGTCGATCGTGCCGGGCGCCACCAGCAGCAACACCTACCTGATGACTTCAGTCGCGGCGCTGGCCACGAACGACGTGTGGGTGCTCGGCGAGGAGCAGGTCGGCTCAAACCTCAGCGTCCTGTTGTGGCGATGGGATGGCAGTAGCTGGAATCAGGCCCCGCAATGGCAATCAGGGTTTCATGCGCACAGCCTGCACTCGACCGGCAAGGAACTCCTTGCCGGCGGACTGGGCGGCATTCAACGATGGGACGGCGTCGCGTGGCGCAACGAGACGACGTTGGCGGGCTACGCGACACCCGTGGTGCAGGTGATGGGGAACGCGGGGAGCAGCGTATTTGCGATCGGCGGCGCTGGGGGCGTACCGAGCACACCATTTCTCATCGAACGGGTCGGCGGCATCACCGTGCGTACCCCATGTGTGGGCATTGCGCCGCCAGCCAGCATGGTCGTGAACACACCGCCGCGGCTCGGGCAAGCCTGGTCGGTCGCGATCGGCGATCCGAGCAACGCTGCCCAGCTGCAACCCGGGATGACGTCGTCGTTCTGGGTCGTGTCGTGGCGACCGGCGCCTGGACATCCTTGTGGCGTTACCATGCCGGGGACTGGCTTCGGGGGGCGGCTCGCCGAACTGCTCGTCGACTCGTCGCCTGGGATCGCCGCTGTGATCGACAGCCCCCGGGTGTGGAACGGCCCGGCGACGTCGACCACGCATTTGATGCAGGTGCCGGTGGTACCGGCGTTGGTCGGCATGTCGCTGTTTACCCAGGGGGTGCTGCTGGAAGTTGGTCCGATGTCCTTGAGCGTGGTGTTGACCAACGCGATCGACTTCGTGATCGGTTCCTGAGCCGAGCGGGCAGCTAGTGGGAGTGAGGGTGGGCAACCATGTGCGAGTGCGAAGGCCACGCCTTGCAGGGGATACGTGCTGCGGGGCGGTTGCTTGCCGGCTGCCCCACGTCGAACGTGATTTCTGGCAGGGCTGTGGTTCCTCTGGCGCACAGGCGACTATCCCCAAACTTCCGCCCGGAACTCCATGAACCCTGCCGCCCGCCTGCTTCTCTGTCTGCTCGGCCTTGTCGCCACGGTCCTTGCCCAGAACGACCGTTGGTCGATCGACTGCAACGTGTCCGGCGTGGCCGGCCTCGGTGTAAACGACACGACCGTGTTTCGCGGCGAACTCATCGTTGTCGGCGAAATCGGCGCGGGCCGCGGCGCCTTCGTGGACCACATCGCGCGCTGGGATGGCAGTCGCTGGCGATCGTTCCCAGGCCCTATCCAGCAGAACCTCCAGTATCCGTTCTTCGACGGCCTGAACTGCTGCACGGTTTTCCAGAACGAACTGATCGTCGGCGGGCAGTTCACTTCGATTGGCTCGTTGACCGCGTACCACATCGCGCGCTGGAACGGCACCACGTGGTCGACGTTCGGCAACGGTCTATTCGGTTTCGGCGAAGTGCAGGCGCTCGCGGTCTACAATAACGAGCTCTACGCCGCCGGCAGCTTTGACACCACCTCCGGAATCCGCGGCATCGCCAAATGGAATGGCACCAGTTGGGTCCAAGTTGGCGGGCCGGTGACATTCAACAGCGACGGCGTGATGACACTGCGGGTCGCTGCCGACAACACACTGTGGGCGGGCGGCGAGTTCTCGGCGATCGGTGCGGTTGCGGCCAACGGCGTCGCGCGCTGGAACGGTAGCACGTGGCAAGCCGTCGGTAATGGTGTGCCCGGTGGCATGGTCTGGGCGATGGCCGAGTGGCAAGGACGCATGGTGATCGCGGGCGGGTTCGACCTCGGCAACGGGGTGCGCGGCATCGCCGCGTGGAACGGCGCCTCGTTCGTGAGTGTCGCCAGTGCGGGCAACCAGGGCATCAATGCCGTCGGTTTGTCGCTGCATGCGACACCGACGCATCTCTGGCTCGGCGGCGACTTCACGTTCGTCGGCGGCCAGCCGACCAGCGCGGTCGCCCGCTTCGACGGCACGACGTGGGAGCACCTCGGCGGCGTCGGCGGTGGCGCGGGTTTTCCGATCGTTACGGGATTTGCCGACTGGCAGGGCAAGATCGCCGTCGCCGGCCGCTTTGAACGCGTCGGCAGCGAGATTGGCAATGGGGGCATCCAGTGCCACAACATCGCCACCTGGGATCCCACCGTCGGTGGCAGCGCTGGCTGGCAACCCGTCGGAGCCGGTCTCGGCACGCCGGGGACGGTCCTCGACATGACCCCGTGGCGGGGTGGTTACGTGGTCGCGGGCAGCGGCGACCAGGTGCGCACAAACCTCACCTGGTTCGACGGGCGCACGTATCGGCCGTTGGCCTGGTTCGACGGGCCGGTGCAGTCGGTGTTCGCATGGCAGGGCGACCTGATTGTGTCGGGCAGCTTCAACTACCGCGATGGTCAGCCGACGACGCGGTGTGTGCGTTTCGACGGGCAGAACTGGACGCCGATGGGGAACGTGCTGGCCGACGACTTTGCCGAGTACCAGGGCTCGCTGTATGCGTCGGTGGGCGGCCTCGCGCGTTGGACCGGCACGGCGTGGCAGGTGATCGGTACGACGATGGTCGAGTCGCACGACCTCGCGGTGTTTCAGGGGCGGCTCTACATGACTGGGCTGCGCTCCTACTTCCAGACGGATGGTTTGTTCGACTGGGACGGGACGACGCTGCGCTCGGTGCCGAACGGCCCGACCTCGCTGGCGCGTGCGCTGTTGGTGCGCGGCAACGAACTCTGGATCGGTGGCGAGTTCACGCAGTGCGGCACGACGCCAATCCAGCGGCTCGCACGTTTCGATGGCAGCACGTTCCAGCAGGTCGGCGCCGGCGTGCCCGGCCCGACCGGGCAGGGGGTCGGGATCTGGTCATTGGCGGAACTCGATGGTCAGGTCTACCTGGGCGGCAGCTTCAACGTGCAGACCAGCGCGATTGGGAACTACCTCGCGCGCTGGGACGGCACGGCGTTCCGTAGCCTTGGCAGCGGCCTCAATTCGGTGGCGATGCGCATCGTGCCTGAACCGACCACCGGGTACCTGTGGGTGGTCGGCTCGTTCACGTCGGCGGCCGGTTCGCCGTCGACAGGCGGCATCCCTAGCTACGGCATCGCTCGCTACCGTACGCGCGATGATTGGCAGGATCTTGGGTTGCCGTTGCCGGGCAGCTCGGGAGCGGCGCAACTCAGCGGACACGGCGCGGTGCAGCTTGGGGCCCAATTCGGGCTGTGGGTGACCGGCCTGCCGGCGGGCACGTTCGGTGTGCATGTCGTGTCGTTTACGCGCGTCGACCTGCCGCTGCTGGGTGGCACGCTGGTGCCGGGCTGGGACGCGATCGTCGGTTTCCTGGCGACTCCGGCGGGCGTACACGACCTGACGGTGCCGGTCGGTGCGGCGCTGCCGTTCGGGACGCCGTTGTTCGCGCAGACCTGGTATCTGGATCAGGCGCTGGCGCGCGGGGCTTCGGCGTCGAATGCCGTGACGACGACCAGCCGGTGAGGTGCGGCCGTCAGCACCAAACCCGTGCGCCAGCAGAGAATCCTGGCAGTCCCAGGCATGGTCTAGCGCATGGAGCTCACCGCGAGTCCCGACCAACCATGCACCACTCCCCACACTCCATCCTGTTCGCCTTTGGCCTTGTCGTGGCCGCCGCCATCGGCCAAACCCCTTCCTGGTCCCCGGAGTTCAGCGCCTCGGGGCTCGGCGGGGCCGTGTTCGCTACCGTGTCGCACAACGGCGAACTCTATGCCGGCGGTGAGTGGTTCGCGGCCGCCGGCGGCACGATCCGCGGCATCGCCCGATACGACGGCGCCGCGTGGCGGCCCGTGTCGACCGGGATCGATCTCTCGGGCAGCCTGTTCCCGTTCACCAATCCTCAAGTGCGCGCCTTGGCGGTCTATCAGGGGCAGGTCGTCCTGGCCGGCACGTTTGATCGGGCGGGTGGCCAACCCTGCAACCAGATCGCCCGCTGGAATGGCGTTGCCCTGCAACCGCTCGGTCAAGGCCTGCAGTTGACGTTCGGTGACGCGGACGTGCGCGCGCTGGCGGTCTACAACAACGACCTCTACGCCGCGGGTAAGTTCGATCGCGCCGGCGGCCTGCCGGCCAATGGCATCGCGCGCTGGAACGGCACCAGCTGGAGTGCCGTTGGTGCGGGCGTGGTCACCTCGGGTGGCATCGTCGGCTACCCCTATGCCCTATGCGTGCACAACGGCGCGCTGGTCGTCGGCGGCGAGTTCGACCGCGCCGGTGGCAACCCCGCGCAGCACGTCGCCAGCTGGAACGGCAGCGCGTGGTCGGCGCTCGGCAGTGGCCCGAGCTGGCCCACGTATGCGCTCGCGACCTACGGCACCGACCTGATTGCGGCGGCCCAGTTCCAGATCGGCAGCAACGTCGAGATGGTCGCAAAATGGAACGGCTCGACGTGGAGCGCCTTGGGCACGGGCGGCCCCACTCTGCCGCCCCTCGCACTGCATGTCTTCGGCAGCCATCTCTATGCCGGCGGGGTGTTCGACCAACCCGGTCCCGGCCTTGCCCGCTTCGACGGCACCGGTTGGAGCAACGTCGGTGGCGTGAGCGGCATCGGCCCTTCGGTGGCCACCCTCGGCGAACATGGCGGTGAGCTCGTGCTCGGCGGCAGCTTCGAAACCGTGGGCCTGCAGCCCGGTGCCGCGGGTTCCGTGGCCTCGACCGGCATCGCCCGTTTCGACGGCAACACCAGCTGGCGCGAACTCGGCACGGGGCTCGGCCTCGACCGCGAGATCGCCGCGATCGTGCCCTGGCGCGGTGGTTGGGCCGCGGTCGGGGGCTTCACCCAAGCGGGCTCGATCCAAGGCAACGGCCTCGCCTTCTACGATGGCGACCGGTGGTCGTCGCTAGGCACCTTCAACGGGGGCGTCGCCACCGCCGCGCTCTACCAGGGCGGCCTTGTGGTCAGTGGCAACTTCACGAGCATCGACGGTGTGATGTATCCAGGCGTCGCCATCCACGACGGCGCGCAGTGGCAGCCGTTCGGCGGCATTGCGCCCCCTGGCCTGATCGCGCACGGCGGCGACCTGTTCGGCTTCGGCGGTGGTAGTGGGCTGCAGCGTTGGAACGGCTTCTACTTCACGACGGTGGCTTTGCCGGGCTCGATCGTGAGCAACGCCCACGTCCACACCGATGGCCAGCTGTACCTGACCACCGACAATGCGTTCACCCACCTGATCCACGTCTGGAACGGCACCGCCACGACCCAGATCGGCATCGCCAACGACTTCCAGCACGCGTTGTCGAGCTACGGCACCGACCTGCTGGTGGGGGGGCGTTTCACGAGCGTGTCGGGCACCGCGGCATTCCACATCGCGCGCTGGAACGGCAGCACCTGGTCGGCGCTATCGGCAGCGGTCACCGGGTACAGCGTCGACGCGTTCGGTGAACTCGACGGCGTCTTGTATGCGGGCGTCAACGGCGACTCGCGCGGCTTCTGCTTGCGGTTGATGCCCGGCGGCTGGCAGTCGATGGGCACCGGCACGGACAGCGTGCCGCAGTTGTTCCACCCGGATCCGACCACGGCGAGTCTCTGGGCCAGCGGCCCGTTCTATCACGCCGGTGGCTTGCCCAGCCGCAGCCTCGCCGAGTGGCGCACGCAACCCGCGTGGCGCAATCGGCTGCACGGTCTGGCCGGCAGCCAGGGCATCCCCCAGCTGTCGGGGCGCGGCGCGATGCAGGCGAACACGACCGCAATCTGGACGGTGACCGGCCCCGCCAACCTGCCGATGTTCTTCGGCATCGGCCTGCAGCGCGGCGACCAGCCGCTGCTCGGCGGCACCCTGGTGCCCGTGCCGGATGCGGTGACGTTCCTGCTCGCCGACGCGCAGGGTCGGGCGTCGCTGCAGCTCACCTTGCCACCGGGCTTCGGCCCTGGCGCGCGGTTCTTCAGCCAGGCGTGGCTTCTCGATGCCACCGGCCCACAGGGTCTTACCGCGACCAACGCGCTCGAATGCCGTTCGCAATGAACAGGCCGATCCGCGGTGCGCACGGCCGCCCGGACTCCGGAGAGTTTCCCGGGCCCCGCCCGCCCGTGCGGAAACCGGACATGATCCTGCAGGCACGTTTGTTGCGCGTGCTTGCCTCCCGATCATGTCCGAGTTCACCCGGTTGCTCTACGCTGCAGAGGTACGCCCCCCCGAGGAGGCCGAACCCGCGGTCGGCGCGCTGTACGACGAACTGCGCCGCCTCGCCCGCGCCTGCATGCGCGGGGAGCGTTCGGATCACACGCTGCCTCCGACGGCGCTCGCCAACGAGGCATGGCTGCGGCTCGCCAACTCGCAGGCGACGGACTTCGCCTCTGCCGGCGAGTTCTTCGCGGCCGCGGCGACGACGCTGCGGCGGATCCTCGTCGAGCACGGCCGGCGGCGCTCGCGCCAGAAACGCGGCGGCGGTCGCAACCGCGTCGACCTGCCGCCCGACGACCTTGCCGCACCGCAGCGCGACCAGCAGCTGCTCGCGCTCGACGCCGCCCTGGTGCGCCTCGCCGAGGTCGCCCCGATGAAGGCCAGACTCGTGGAGCTGCGCTTCTTCGCCGGCCTATCCGTCGCGGAGGCGGCAAACCTGCTCGGCCTGTCCGAACGCACGGTGGCCCGCGATTGGCGAGTCGCGCGCGCATTCCTGCACGCAGAACTGCAGGAGGGCAACCATGCCGAACTCCTGGACGACTGAACGCTGGCTCGCCATCGAGCAGGCGTTTGCCAGCGCGACCGAGCTACCGGCCGGCGAGCAGATCGCGTACGTGCAGGCCCACTACGGCCACGATCCGGCCCTTTGCGCCGAACTGCTGCGGTTGCTCGCGGCGGACGCGACCCCAACCGATGGTCTGCTGGACGGTGGCGCCGAGGCGCTGCTGCGCGGCAAGGATGCGCTGCTCGGTGCTCGCTTCGGTGCGTTCCGGCTCGTCGAACGCATCGCCGAAGGTGGCATGGGTTGGGTGTACCGCGCCGAGCGCGTCGAAGGCGATTTTGCGCAGGACGTCGCGGTGAAAGTGCTGCGCTTCGGCTTGCCGACCGAGGCGCAGCGCGAACGGTTCGCTCGCGAACGCCGCACCCAGGCGCGGCTCGTGCATCCCAACGTCGTGCGCCTGCTCGACGGCGGCACCAATGCGCAGGGGGTGCCGTTCATGGCCATGGAGCGCATCGACGGCCTGCCGGTCACGCGCCACGCCGACTCGGCGCAGCTCACCGTGCGGCAGCGCGTGGAGTTGTTCATCCAGATCTGCCGCGCGGTCCACTTTGCGCACCAGAACCTGGTCGTGCACCTCGACCTGAAACCCAGCAATGTGCTCGTCGACCTGCGCGGCGCGCCCAAATTGCTCGACTTCGGCGTCGCCGCGCTGCTCGAGGACGTCGGCGACAGCGGCGACCCGCACACCAACCGGAATCGACCGCTGACGCCAGACTACGCCAGCCCCGAGCAGCTGCGCGGCGACTCCGTCAGCACGGCCTCCGACGTCTATTCGCTGGGCGCCATGCTGCACGAACTGCTCACCGGCCGGCTCCCGCGCGAGCTGCCGGGTGCCTCGGCAACCGCCCAACCGAGCCAACGCCCGCTGTCCGGGGATCTCGCCCACGTGGTGCAGAAGGCCTTGCGAACCGAGCCGAAAGAGCGCTACGCCTCGTGCGAAGCGTTCGCAAGCGACCTGCAACGCCACCTGCTCGGCTTCCCCGTCGAAGCCATCGAACCGAGCCTCGGCTACCGCCTGCGGCGGTTCGTGGCGCGCAATCGTGTGGCCACCAGCCTCGGCGCGCTCGTGGTGCTTGCGTTGGCCGGTGGCCTCGTGGTGACTCTGCGCATGGCTCAGGTTGCCTCGTTACAACGCGATCGCGCGGATCTGGCCCGTGCGCAGGCCGAACACGAGATGGCGCATGCGCGCATCGAAGCGACTTCGAGCGGCATCGTCGCCTCGTTGCTCGGCGACACCTTGCTGTCGTCGGACTTCGTCAGCTCGCCGGACCAGCGCGCGCGCCTGTTGCGGATTCTGCGCCAGCGGGCCACGCAGGTGCGGCGCCAGCACGTGGCGATCGCAGACCTGCACCTGCGCGCCAACCTGCTCGATGCGATCGGCCGCGCCTGTCAGTCCATCGACGCCTACGAGGACGCGGAAACACTGCTGCGCGAATCGCGCGAGCTGCGCATCGCGCAGTTCGGCGCCGAGAGCCTCGAACATGCGATGAGCCTCGGCAGCCTCGGCAAGCTCGAGTACCAACGCGGCCGGCTTGAGGCGGCCAGCGCGGCACTGCAGGAGAGCTACCGTCTGCATACGACGTGTCCTCCCGGCGTGCACACGGACGTGGCGATGGCCGCCAACGACCTCGCCGCCGCCGAACGCAGCCTTGGCCATCGCGACCGCGCCCGGGAACTGCACGAACAGGCGCTGCGGCTGCGGCGCGGCCAGCACGGCGACGAGACGGTGGCCGTCGCCGAGAGCCTCAACAACCTCGCCAACTGTGCGCGGACTCCCGCCGAAGCGATCGACCACCTGCGGCAGGCGCAGGCCATCCGCACGCGCTTGCTCGGCATCGACGATCCTCTGACGTTGCAATCGCAGGTAAATCTCGCGCGCGCCAGCATGGGGCAAGGCGACCTCGCGACGGCCGAGCCGCTGCTGCGACAGGCGATCGGCACCTACCGCAACCTCGGCGCCCTCGGCAGCGATGGCCTTGCGCAGGCGCTGCTCTCGCTGGCGCAGTTGGAATTGCGCAACCAAAACCCGGCGGCGGCCCTGCAGTGCGGCACGGAGGCGCTGCAACTCGAACGCGAACGCTTCGGCGACCTGCATCCGCGCGTCGCCCTGGCGTTCGACCTGCGGGCTGCCATGCACGAGGCCTCGGGCGACCGCGCGGCGGCGATCGTGGACTGGCGGGAAGCACTGCGGATCCGCCGTTCGGTGTTGCCGACCGACCATCGCGATCTCGCGCGTTCCCTCACGACGCTCGGCACGATGCTCGCGAATACCGACGATCGGGACGCCGCCGTAGCGCTGCTCGAGGAAGCCGTGCAGTGCCATCTGCTGGCCGAACCGCCTCGACCAGCGGAACTGGCCGATGTTCGCGCACGTTTGGTGACGCTCTACACGCGACTCGGCCGGCCCGCCGACGCGGCACGCCACACCACGCCGGCGCGCAAGGACTGAGCGAGCGCGGCGACTACAGACCGATGTGCAGGTCCAGCCCGTTCGTGAAGACGATCGGCATGGCGCCCGCGACGCCGATCAATGCCCCCTGCGTGAACACCTCCATACCGGCCAGGTTCATCTGGTTGGGGATCGTGACCGCGTGGTGGACCGGCCCGTTGCCCAGGTTCCAGACGGCGGCCGCGGTCGTGTAGCCGGTCGTCGCGAGATCGATGAACAGTTCGCCGGGGCCGCCATTGCTGCCGCCGAGGCCATAGAGCATCGGAGCCGGAAATCCGGCCGCCGGTCCCGCCGCCATCACCCAGAACGCCAGGGCCTGCGGCGTGCCGAGGGCATATCCAGGATCGTCGATCGCCACCTGCAGACTGGCCCCGAGGCGCGGCGGCGTGACTGCCACGAGCGTGGCCGGTGCCCGGCCCGGCTGCGACGGCAACCGCAAGTTCGTGCGCCAATAGGCTGGAGCGTCGAGCCGGGCCGCGAATGGGGCGATCTGGCCGATGCGCGACTGTCCGCCGACAGCGAACACTTCACACGGTCCCAGTGCATCCACGGCACCGAGCCCGGCGTTGGTCTGCGCGGTGAATGCCTGCGTCTGGCTCCAATTGGCACCGTCCCAACGCCAGACGCCAGCACCGACGGAGTAGATCTCCGTGGCGGAGACGACACTCAGCGAGCTGCCGCCGGCGGGTGGTCCTGGCAACACGGTCCAATTGCTGCCATCCCAATGCGAGAGGAAGTACTGCGCCTGCGGGGTGGGCATCTGGATCGAGGCGATGCCCGCCACCCAGACGTCGTTCGGTGCGAGCATCTCGACGTCGTACAGGTTGATCCACCAACCCGGCAGGTTCGGCGTCGCGCACGGCAGATGGGTCCACGACGATCCATCGAAGTGGAACAACACAGGCACCGCGGAGCCCGGCAGATTGCCCGTGACCCCCGAGCCACCGGCCACCCAGACATCGTTCGGCCCGGCTGCGCTCACCGAGTTGAAGTACTGATGCCCGACTCCCGTCACGATCGGTAGCACGGTCTGCGCAAAACTGCTGCCGTCCCAATGCATGAGGAAACCTGGGCGTGTCGTGAGACCGCTCGACGACGAAACGATGTCGAGCCAATCACCGACGAACCAGACATCGTCGCTCGCGCTGGCCTTCACGTCCTGGATGCTCGACCCCGTGATGCCGGCCCCGATGCTCGTGTTCGGCAGCGGCAGCCCCGGCGGCACCGTCCAACTCTGTCCGTCCCAGTGCATCGCGAACACCTGCTGGCCTACCCAGCCACCCTTCACCTGCCGTGAATAAGTACCCACCGCCCACAGATCGTTGCTCGCCGCCCCGTCGAGCCCCCACAAGATGCAGTTCGCATTGCTGTTGCCGGGAGCTGGGCTCGGACTCGGAATGCGGGTCCAGGCCACCCCATCCCAGTGCATCGCGATGGTCACCTGGTCATTGTTGGGGCCCTGCGGCACATAGGCCGAACCTGCCGCCCACACGTCGTCGGGCGCAAACGCCTTCACGGCGCGCAGCAGGCAGTAGGTGGCCCCCGGCGGGGTCGCCGTCGGCAGTTCGCTCCACGTCTGGCACGGGATCGACGGCGTCCCATTGCTGCCCGCCAACTGGCCGAATAGCTGGAACGTGAGGTCCGCATAGACCGGCACCGGCATGGCCGAACTCACGACCGGCGTCGTCCAAGGACCATTGGCAAGGCGATCGCGAACCCGCGCATTCGACAAGCGAAACGCATTCACGCCGCTGACCCAGATGTCCCAATAGGCGCCGCCCTGGAAGTGCATCTGCACCGACACGAAATGCCGCCCGGTGGCGAAGAACGGTGCTGGCAGAGTGATGTCGACCGTCTCCGGCACCAGCGGGTCGTAGAGCAGGCCCGTTGAACCCGCAGCCACGAACGTCTGCTGCAGCAGGTTGCCGGGGTTGCCGTTGTTCCACCCGTAGAAGCGCACCGTAGCACCGGTGACGATGGGCGGAGCGCATTGGAAGCAACCGTGGGCATCGACGACGATCCTGGAGATCGTGCCGTGCAGATCAAAGTCGTCGGCGGCCTCCAGGTCGCTGGCAGGGTTCGTCCAAACGCGGCTCGGGATCGTCGTGTAGTTCGACCAGGGGTTGGACCACAGCAGTTGTGGCCCTCCTTGCGCGCAAAGGCCACTGACCAGGGAAGTTCCGATGACCGGGAACAGGCGGAGGAGGCGGCGGACGAAGGTTTGGCACATGGGATGCGGAGTTCGGGTAACCGCTGTCCCTGCGCCATGGCGGCGGCCCGACTGCCACGAATCCGGGTGCCGTCCACAGAATCCCGGGTGCGCGAGGTCTCTTGGTGGGACACCCGAGCCACGCACGGCGGCATTGGCGTGCGGGTAGGCGCGGGGTCGTGGCTTCAGGGAACCGGTGTCGACCTGGTCTTGCGCCATGTGTGGGGCTCCGGGCTGCGGGCGAGCCAGCAGCGGCGGGGGGCACTTCGTCGCCGTGCGGACTTTCCAGAATCCGCGGAACTACTTACATGTAGGTAAGTATGATTCCCCATGAACAGCCAACAGCAGTTTCACGCCCAGCGAGTCCTCATTCTCGGCGGCACCAGCGGGATCGGCCTCGCGGTGGCCAAGCGCATCCTCGACGGTGGCGGTACCGCGGTCCTGGTCGGCAGGCGGGCCGACAAAGCGGCGGCGGTGGCAGATCGACTGGCCGCGACAGGCGACGTCGTCGCGTTTGCCCACCCCCTCGATGACCGCTCACAACTGCCAGCCCTTCTGCAACTCCTCGATCGCCACGGTCCCTACCAACTCATGGTCAATGCGGCGGGCGTGTTTTCCCCCAAGCCCTTCCTGGCGCATGAACTGGCGGACTACGACCGGTACGCCGAGCTGAACCGGACCGCATTCTTTGCGACCCAGCACGTCGCCCGCGGCATGGCACAACAGAAGCGAGGGGCCATCGTCAACATCGGCTCCATGTGGGCCCGGCAGGCCATCGCGGCGACGCCCTCCTCGGCATACTCGATGGCCAAGGCCGGACTTCACGCCCTGACGCAACATCTGGCGATGGAACTCGCCAAGGACGGCATCCGCGTCAACGCAGTCTCGCCTGCCGTCGTGGCGACTCCGGTCTATGAGGGCTTCCTGGCGCCCGATGAGGTCGCCTCGACCCTGGCGAGTTTCGACGCCTTCCACCCAATTGGCCGCATCGGTCAGGCCGACGACGTGGCCGCCACGGTCGCCTTCCTCCTCAGCGACGAAGCTGCCTGGGTGACGGGTGCGCTTTGGGATGTTGACGGTGGCGTCATGGCCGGTCGCAACCAGTGAGGTTTCCAGCCTGCGACCACCATGGTAAACAGGTTCCGCAATGAGCACCGCACGCCCAGCGTTGAAGGCCCGCGACACGCGCACCTTGGCGCTGCGGGCCGCCACCGAGCTGATGCAGCGGCGCGGTTTTCATGGCTTCACGTTCCACGATGTGGCCGCGATGCTGGGCGTGAGCCACGTCGCGATCCACTACCACTTTGAGACCAAGGTCCGCTTGGTCGAAGCCGCGGTCGCCGCCTACTGCGAGCGTTTCGCCATGGACCTGGCTGCGATCGAACACGCGCACACCAACCCCGAAAAGCAACTGCAGGCCTACGTAGCGCTGTTTGCCGGTGCCGCCTCCGATCAGCGCCTCTGCTTGTGCGGCGTGCTTGCGGCGGAGATGGTGACACTGCCAGAGGAGCTGCGATCCGCAGTGCGCAGCTTCTACAAGCAGAACGAGGCATGGCTCGTCCGCGTCATCGCCAAGGCGACGCGCAAGCGCGCTCGCTCGGCGCGCGTCCAGCAACTTGCCCGTGGTCTGCTGGATCTGCTCGAAGGAGCGATGGTCAGCGAACGTCTGCTCGACAACCCGTCGCGCATCACCGGGGCGGCCCGCTGGTGGATCTCCTCGCTTCGTTACGCGTGACCCAGTGCGTCGGTTGGCTCTGCTCGCGCTTGGCCACGCTCATGGCCGAGAACGGAGTCGCCGCCCGCTGGCCGCGAAGTTGAACGCGCGGCGTGGCGCGTCCTCGAGTTCGCCGGGGGGCAGGCGGATCGGCGGTGCGGCGTGCGCGCGGCCGGTGCCAGGTGGCACCGTGATCGCGACCGC
>JADZDL010000251.1 GCA_020851075.1 Planctomycetota bacterium
CCCGCAGCGGAACCCGCGCCTGAAGGCGGCGGCGAGACCAAGTAGGCCCGCGCCCCCTCATGGCGCAGGTCTTCGTAGTCGAACGCGCGGACTTCTTCGGCGGCGTCTGGGCCCAGGGCTTCGTGCCAATGGCAGGCGCCCAGGGCGATGAGTTTCTCGAGCGCGCCTACGCGGCGGGCCGCTTCGTGGAGCGCGAACTCGCCGAACGAACCCCCGCGTGGAAGCAGTGGATCCCCTACTGCCTGCTGCGCTGCGTCAACCCGGACGGCACCGTCGAAGGTCTCTTTTCTGTCCAACGCACCAAGGGACAGTCGGAGGCAAGGCTGCACGGGCTTCACTCGTTGGGGCTTGGCGGCCACGTCGAGCCGCAGGACGACGACCAGTCCCCGGGCGTGAATTCGGGCCACGGCCGCCGATTCTTCGCCGAGTCCCTGGCGCGGGAGCTGACCGAAGAGCTTCACATTGCAGAGGATACAGCGAGGACGGCGAGCTTCCTTGGTTTGCTCAACGACGACTCAACGGCCGTTGGCAGCGTGCATGCGGGCCTCGTCTACGCAATCGACCTGCCCATGAGCCTGGACGAGGCGCGCAACTCTGTGCACGTTCGTGAAATCTCGAAGATGTCTGGGGGGTTTGGGTCCCTTGTCGAGTTTCGAATTCTGTGGCAAGATCGCTCACGGTTCGAGACGTGGTCGCAGTTGCTGGTGGATGCTGGAGCAGCCCTTCTCACTGGGCCTTCTTCGATTCCCCAGGGCGGCGGCCATCGACGAGACCCGTGACCATCCCCACGTGAGTTGCCCGGTGACCAAAGTCCTTACGGGACGGCGAAACCCAAATGGCCCCCGGCCGCAACGCAGACCAGAACACACTTTGAACGGCAGCCGCCCACTTTCCGGCTGCTTTGGAGATCCAGGAACATGACCGACCGGAACACGACGCGCCCCACGCGCGACGAAGTCTACGATCTGCTGATGAACGCTCGCCAGGCCGACTGGGTGGAGCTCTTCCTTGAAGACGGGCGCGCGCTTTCTGGCGCGATCATCTTCAACGAGTTCAAAGGCACCGGTCGACTGATCAACGTCGACGAAGAGTTCAGCTACGACTTCAATGTCGACCAGGTCGTCGACGTGAAGCTGTAACCGAGAAGAATCGAGCTAGCGCCGGAACAAGGTTCCGCGCGTAAAGCCCATCCCTTCCGACGCGGCCCGCTCGATGCGGGCCGCGGGCGATTTTGTCGCGCGCCTTGGAAACCGCGCCTCTCGGAACCCGCCCGGGCATAAAAAAACACCGCCGACCCCTTTCGGGATCGGCGGTGCAGATGCTCTGCTGCCTTGGTGGCTGCCAACGCGATGCGAGGAGCAGCCTGTGCCATCGTTCCGGTCCAGCCGGACACCGCGCGTTCGGCGAACCGAACCAGCAACCACCAGTGCGACCAGAGTCGGGCCACCCAGGTGCCTAGTCCGGGTGACCCGTGCTGTCGGTCCCTCCCATTGGCGACCGCCCAACACACCCGCGCAATCTACGCAACCAGAACGCCGTTGCCAAGGAGTTTTTGGCGCCAGCTACCAGCAGTGGTGGCTGCGGCAAGCGCATGGTGCCACGCGTGGCGGCGTCACGAGTCCGCTTCCGAGCGAATCGGCAACAGCACCCGGAACGTGGTTCCGACCCCCACCTCGCTCTCGATGTCGATGCGGCCACGGTGGCGTTCGACGATGCCGTGGCTGATCGCGAGGCCAAGCCCGGTGCCCTTGTCGACGTCCTTGGTCGTGAAGAACGGGTCGAAGACCTTCGCCAGCAGTTCGGCCGGGATCCCGCAGCCATGGTCGGTGATGCGCACCACGAACGAATCCCCCTCGACGCTGCTATCCATGCGCACGGTCGAACCCGGTGGCGACGCGTCCTTGGCGTTGAGCAGGATGTTGATGAGCACCTGCAGCAGGTGGTTGGCCGAACCGAGGACCACGCCCGAAGGCACCGGATCGGCGACGCAGACCAATTCGACCTCGGCCGCGCGAAACGGCACGCGCACAAGGTCGGCGGCCTCCCGCAGCAAAGCGGAGGGGTCCAGGGGTTTCAGCGCGAAGGGCTGCTCGCGCGAGAACTGCAGCAGCCCCGCCGTGATCTGCGAGACGCGACGGGCGTGCTTCTCGATGACATCGAGTTCGGCGAGCAGCTTGTCCTGCGGATCCCCGTCCTGCACCCGATAACGCAGGATCTGGACCTTGTTGGTGATCACGCCGATCGGGTTGTTGATCTCGTGACTCACCCCCGCGGCCAGCGTGCCCACGGAAGCGAGCTTCTCACTCATCGCCAGATGCCGCCCCAGGCGCACGAGCTGCCGTTCGTTGGCGCGCAGTCGATCGAGAACCGCGGCGACGAAGTAGATCGAGAATGCCAGGGTCGCCGCAAACGAGAAGACGAGCAGCAGGAAGCCCAGCGGCTGGATCTGATCCAGGTCGGCCAGCCCCAGGGAAAGCGGATGGTGCGGAAGCCACCCGAGGCGTTCCGCCATGCCAAGCCCGACGAGCAACAAGAGGCTCAAGACGGCGACCAACACCGCCGCCGTCACCGACAAGACGAGCGCCGCGATGAACGCATGGAACAGGTAGAACAGCGCCAATGGGTTGGTGATGCCCCCCGTGAAGTGCAGCAGCGCGGTGAGAATCAGTAGGTCCACACCGATCTGCAGGTAGACATGCCGCCGCACACGATGCACGGGCCAGCCGCGCAGGCTCGGATAGAGCAGGATGTAGAGGCCATCCACACACAGGATCAGCCCGGCCATCGAATAGAGCGGCCACGGGTTTGTGACCAAACCAAGGCCGTGCGTCGCCAGCGCAGTCAGCCAGACCACACTCGCCGCGACGACCAGGCGCAGGCGATTGAACCAGGTGACCTGCGAACGCAACGAATCGAGATCACGTGCCTCGTCAGGGAGGGGCAGGGTGTCTTCCGAGCGTGGAGCCATGCGACCCGCGCGTCACTCGCGGGTGCGTGAGTCATATTCGCTGCGGGCGTAACTCACCATGCCGAGCAGGAGCACAACTGCGGTCAGGATGGCGAGCGACAACACGGGCTGCCCGATGAGCTCGCTGCGAAAGTCCCGTTCGCCAGGCCACAGCATCTCCGCCAACGAGGCATTTGGCTCGATGCGATCGAGCAGTAGCCGACGCAATGGGTCCGAGACCGTCGCCATGCGGATGCCGGCCGAAACCGGCAACAAGGCGACGACCATTTGCAGGATGACCGCCACGGCGGCGGTCACCAGCGGTCGGCGCAGCGCCGCCGCAAAGTAGACGCCGACCGCCGCGTAGGCGACCGCGCCAAACGACAGCACCTGGGCAAACGCACTTGCGTAGCGGATCTCGATGCCGTTTTCCCAGAGTGATGGCCGCGCGGCTACGCCGAGGAACAGGCACAATCCGCCAAACAGGCCGATCGCGCCGGCGACGATCACCACCGCCAACCACTTGCCCAGGAGGAGCGATGCGCGGCGCACTGGCCGCAGGAAGAGGTACTGGAACGTGCGGTCCTCGATCTCGCCATGCACCGCCTGGATGGCGAGGTAGAGCGTCGTCCATGGCAGCACCACTCCGGCGAGGAACCACCAGGAGAACAGGCACAACAGCTCCCGCGCGCCCAGGCGGTTGCGGCTGAGGCCACCCAGCAGGAACTCGGCGAGGCCAAGCACCACTTCGGCGAGCAACACGTACCAGAGCAGGCGGTTGCGCAGCAACAGGATCAAGGTCTGTCGCGCCGATTCGAACACCGTGCCGATGGCGCCTAGGCCCGGCAACACGACTTCGTCACGTTCCCTTGGCAGCATGGACATCATCCGACGAGGTGCTCGAAGACAAAGGCCAGATCATCGTCGAGAGGCGCAATCTCGCGCACCCCTTCACTCCAGTGCGCAGCGAGATTCGTGAGCGCCGAATGAAATCCCTGCATGTCCCCCACGGTGACATGCAAGGCGTCCTCGACGATCGTCGTGCCGAGGACCTGTGGCATGGCCACGAGCTTCGCCGCGAGGCCGCGCAGATTGCCGCCGGCGATGCGGAACTTCTTCGGCTTGCCAGGAATCTGCTCCCGCAGGTCGGCAACCCGGCCCTCGCCGAGCAAACGCCCCTGGTGCACGAGCACCACGCGATCGACGATCGCCTCGAGTTCGTGCAACACGTGGCTGCTCACGAGCACCCCCACCCCTTGTTTGGGCAGGGCCACGATGGTCGCGGAGAGTTCGGCACGGGCTACGGGATCGAGGCCCGTCATCGGTTCGTCGAGCAGCATCACCTTCGGCCGGTGGGCCAGCGCCTGGGCCAGGCGAACCCGCTGGCGCATGCCCTTGCTGTATTCGCGGACCCGGCGGTGCATGTGGCTGCCAAGACCGAGTTGGTCCAGAACTTCCTCGGCTCGCTGGCGGGCCGCGGCGGCACCAAGGCCGTGGTAGCGCAGCATCCAGGCGACGAAGTCCCGGCCGCGCAGGGACTCGTAGAGGCGGTCGAAATCCGGACTGAACCCGAGCCGCGCGCGCGCCTCGAGCGATTGGGCCCCGAATCCCATCACCGAGACCCGCCCCTGACTTGGGTGCAGCAGGCCCGCGGCGAGCTTGAGCAACGTCGATTTACCGACGCCATTGCGGCCGACCAGCCCGACCACTTCGTGGCCAACCTCGAAACTGACGTCCATGAGCGCCGTCACGGCGCCATACCACTTCGTCACGTTCTCGAACGCGAGCAGTGGCGCGCCCGCGCTGGTGGCGGTGGTCGGGGCGGGGGTCGGGGTCGTGGCCGGGATCGTGCTCGTGGCCGTTGAGTTTGCGGCGGCGCCGGTTGGCCCCGCCCCCGCCCCGGTGGGTATTGCGCTACTCATCCGATGGCCTCCGAGAGGGCGAGGCGCCGGCGCACGAGCAGCAGGAGGACGAGCAACACGCCGCCGAAGAACAACGCCGCCGATTCGATGGGTCCACGCGCGGTGACACCTGCCATGTAGCGCGCCACCACACCCCCCGCGTCCCAGATACTGAGCCAGGTTCGAATCGAGGGGTCGTGGAAGACCCGCGACAAGACCGCGCCCACCGCGGTGGAACCGACGACGAGCATGCACCACCCGACGATGGCCTGGTTGGGCGCCTGACTCAGCGCCGACAACAGCACGCAGATCGCGGTCCAGGCCGCGGTAGCGAGCAACAGCCCCGACAACATCGGCACGACGAACAACGCAGTCTCGGCACACAACGACCAGTCCTCGGCCATCAGGCAGGCAAAGCCCCACAACACGAGCGGGCCCACGCAAGTAAGCAGCGATAGGAGCAACAAGGATCCGACCCACTTCGCCAGCAGGTAGCCCCAGGGGGAGATGCCGCGCGTCCAGTACAGCTCGAGGGCGTTCGTGGCCCGGTCGCGCGCCACCGCGCCGGCGGAGACGAAGGAGGTGACGAACACGAGGACCAGAAGCCCGGGCCACGTTGCCATGACCATCTCGACGTAGAAGTCGGCGCGCAGTGGGTCCCACTGCGCAAACGCCTGGGACTGCGTGAGCAGATTGCGCCGTGGACTGGCCCCGAAGTTGACGACACCAAAACGGATCATCAGCACGAACGTGCGCACGACGAGCGGCAGCAGGCAGGCGCAGAACAGTGCTACGCCCCACTTGGAGCGGAACATCGTGCCAAACTCATGGCGAGCAAGTGGCCACCAACGGCGCCAGGCCGGCACGACCTGGTGTACGGCGGCGCGGTAACGAAGTCCGGTGAGGCTCACGGCTGCCCCCCTGCCGGGTTTCTGGTTGGGGAGCCCACCTCGGCGCCGAGCGGCTGTGCAGCGCCAGTTCCGGACATCGGGGCGTGGTCGGCGCCCCCCAGGTCGGCGTCGCGCTGCACGGCATGCAGGAACACTTCCTCCAACGACCGCCTCTGCGGCACGAACCCAGTCACGAAACCTCCCGCCTGCAGAATGGCAGCAAAGAGCGGTTGGGTTGGTTCGTCGTCGAGCAACCAGACCGTGTAACGCCCAGGGCCATCGTTCCGGAGCTTCCACCGCGGACTGAGCACACTGCGCAGTTCGAGGTTGGACGGCTCGACCGAAAACGCCACGCGACGCTCGGTGGCGCGCGTCAGTTCGTGCAGTGGACCACTCGCCACGACCCGTCCCTTCTCCATGACCACGACCCCATCACAGACCGCTTCGACGTCCTGCAGGATATGCGTCGATAGGACCACGGACTTGCCGAGTTCGCGGCAGAGTTGTCGCACGAGCCGCAGCATGTCCTCGCGCCCCGTGGGATCGAGGCCATTCGTCGGCTCATCCAGGAACAGCACCTTCGGATCGTGCACGAGGGCGGCGGCCAGTTTGGCCTTCTGGCGCATGCCAGCGCTGTAGCCGGACACGGGCCGATAACGCTGTTCCTCCAGGCCGACCAGGTAGAGCACTTCGTGGGCGCGACGCCAGGCGTCGCGCCGAGGCATGCCACTGAGCATGCCCAGCAAGCTCACCATTTCGAAGCCCGAAGCCTGGGGCAGATGCGCATCGCGCTCGGGCATGTAGCCGACCTGCGAACGCACGGTCGCCGCATCCGCATCCTCGGGCAGCTCGAGGATTCGCATGCGCCCCGAGCTCGGTTTGACGAGGCCAAGTAGCGCTTTCAGGATCGAACTCTTGCCAGCCCCGTTCCGGCCGAGCAGCCCAACCGCCCCGGGATCAAATCGCACGGAGACGTCAGCAACCGCCAAGTGATCGCCATAGCGGATCGTGAGCCTGTCGAGTTCTACCGTCATCGCGCCGAGGGACCAGGTTCGTCTGCCGTCTGCGTGGCGCGCTGCTTCCGTTCCAACGAAGGCAGTAGCGACACATCCTTGGCAGCGCAGGTGACTCGCACCCGCACCCGCCGATCACCAACCGCAGTGTCGTGCGCAGTCTCCACCGAAGCCAGCATGCTGCGCAAGCTCTTGAGGAATCCATCGGACTCCGGCCGGAATGGATCGGCATGCAGCACGAGCCCACCTGCCGCGAGGCAGGACTGCACGTGGTCGAGTAGTGGGCGGTGGTGCACTGGGCGGTAACTGACGTCGGCGAGCACAAGGATTTCAAACTGGCCCGAAACGCAGTTACGCGACCAGTCCAGAAGATGACAGGCAGGAGCGTCGCCGTTCGGGTGCGCCCGCTGCGCGTTCCACGCGGCGAACGCCAGGGCATCGGGCTGCATGTCCGCAAAGGAAACGCTCGCCCCGAGACTGGCCGCCGAAGTTCCCGGAACACCGAGCCCACACCCCAGGTCGAGCACTCGCTTGCCCTGCAGTCCAGCGGAGCCGGCACCAAGGCGAACGAGACAACGCGCCACGGCAACCGAGGAGGGCCAGATCTCGATCCAATAGGGCTGCTCCGCACCACGCTCGGCCGCCGGCACCCACGAGCCAGCACGCAGCCACTGTTTGCCATCGGGGATGACGAGGTCGAGGGTCTTCTGGCCCATGGGCAGCCGAAGACGGCGCAGTCGGTAGCGACGAAGGACAGGATTCGTCTGTGCTTCTAGAACACTCACGGCCCGACGATTACCCGATGTGCGCAGCCAGGTCGAGGCAAGCCACCAGGGATTGCCGCCTGCGCCGGAATTGGCCGCTCCTGCCCGGTTGGCACAATGCTGGCTGAACCTCTGCCGGAAACACGGTTGCCGGAAACACGGTCCGTACATGCAACGCGGCCCCCCGGAGGGGACCGCGTTCGATTGAATTGACCCGGCACTAACCTACTTTCGCGCTATGCACTATCATCGGCCCTGGCTGCTTGACTTCCGTGTTCGGAAAGGGAACGGGTATTTCCAGCCAGGTATGGGCAC
>JADZDL010000252.1 GCA_020851075.1 Planctomycetota bacterium
CGCGCACGGAGAACGCCTCGCGGAAGCCGTCGAACCAGGGGGCGGACGTGTAGGTGTCGATGGCGGCCTGGACCTTTACCTCGCGACCTTCGGTCGCGTGTTTCTTGCCATTCCCAAGCACATACCGCAGCACATTGCGCACTTCGCGCGGAGTCTTCAGGATGCGATCGTGATACCGATCCGCAAACACACCTCCGCGGCGACGCCAGAGCTTGTTGAGTGCGCGCGCGATGCGGATCTTCAGCCCTTGCAGGCCGCGGGACAACGCCGCGCGGTCGCGCGCTTCGACGACGAAGTGCAGGTGGTCGTTGAGCACCGCGTAGTGCGTGAGGCGGAAGCCGTTGCGTTCGCAGCCGGCGGCGAACGCAGCGCGCAGGGCCGCGTATTCGGCGCGGTTGCGCAGTCGCGGCAGGCCCCGTTGCAGCTTCAAGGTCACATGCGCGGGAAAACGTGCGGCGAGCGGAGCCCGAGCGGCGTGCGCGACGCTGGCCTGGCCATTCTTGGGCTTGCGGCCAGCACCGGGGCGACGGCCACCGTGCTGTGGACGGAACGCCAGCACGCCGGCGGCTGTGGGCGCCTTGCCGTTGGATCGTCTGGTTTTGCACTGCGTCGCCATCTTGATTCGGCATATATATGGAATGCGACCGAAGTCGTCAAGCCTCAGCAGAATCTGGATCGCTGGACTTGGGCCCCATGACGACGCGGCCCCGCTCCTCAACCGCCGAGCCGCGGGCACCCCAGGCGTCTGCGGGCTTGCGGACGAGGCCACCAGCGCGCCGCTCGCCCCGGGTCAACCGACGCCAGCAAGAGCCGGATATGCACTATACTGCCTGTCTCGACCGGCAAAAACCTGCTCTATCCTGCTTGCCAGCTCCCGGATTCCATCGCAAACTGCTCACCCCACTCCGAGGCTCCCGCCTCCCGTCGCAAGCATGACCGACTTCAACCGCCACCCCAGCAGCTACCACCATTGGCAGCTCAAGATCGACGGCGACATCGCGCATCTGCGCATGAACGTCGATCCGAACTTCCCCTTCAAGCCCGGGTATGAGCTCAAGCTCAACAGCTACGACCTCGGTGTCGACATGGAGCTGTGCGATGCCGTGCAGCGGCTGCGCTTCGAGCACCCCGAGGTGAAGGTCGTCGTCGTCGGCAGCGCGCAGGAGCGCGCGTTCTGCGCCGGCGCGAACATCTGGATGCTGGCGGAGAGCACGCACCCGTTCAAAGTGAACTTCTGCAAGTACACGAACGAGACGCGCCTCAGCCTCGAAGACGCGAGCCGCAATTCGGGCCTCAAAGCAATCTGCGCCGTGAACGCGGCCTGCGCCGGTGGTGGTTACGAACTCGCGCTCGCGTGCGATGAGATCCACCTCGTCAACGACAACAACTCCGCGGTGTCGCTCCCCGAAGTGCCGCTGCTCGGTGTGCTGCCCGGCACCGGCGGCCTCACGCGCCTCGTCGACAAACGCAAGGTGCGCCGCGATCGCGCTGACGTGTTCTGCACGATGGCCGAAGGCATGCGCGGCAAGAAGGCCGTCGCCTGGAGCCTCGTCGACGCGATCTGGCCCAAGTCGCAGTTTGCCGAGAAGGTGCAGACGCGCGCCAAGGAGCTCGCCGCGACGTTGCCGACGAAGGGCACGAAGGGCATCGAACTGGCCCCCATCCACGGCAAGAAGACCGACAACGGCTACTCGTACACGCACGTCCAGGTCGTGATCGACGCTGCCGCGCGCACCGCAACCGTGACCGTGAACGGCCCGCAAGGTGCGCAGCCGAAGAACGGCGCGGAGTACGAAAAGGCCGGCTCGTCGGCGTGGGCGCTGCAGTGTTACCGCGAACTCGACGACGCGCTGTTGCAGCTGCGTTTCGACCACGAAGAAGTGGGCCTGCTCGTGCTGAAGACGCGCGGTGATCGCGCGGCCCTGCTGCAGGTCGAGAAGGACCTGTTTGCCAATCGTTCGCACTGGCTGTGCAACGAGATCCTGCTGCAGATGGCGCGCACGCTGCGCCGCTGGGATCTCATGGCGCGGTCGATGTATGCGCTCGTCGATGCCGACGCGTGCTGCGCGGGCGCGTTCTTCGAGATGACGATCGGCTGCGATCGTGTCTACGCGCTCGACGACGACAAGGTGCAGTTTGTGGTTGGCCCGCTCAGCGCTGGTGCGCTGCCGATGAGCCACGGCCACACGCGCCTGCAGAACCGCTTCCTCGCGCAGCCGGAACACGGCCAGAAACTCGCCGCCGAGATGCCGACGTTCACGGCCCAGGACGCTGACGAACAGGGTCTCTGCACCTACCTGCTCGACCCCGTGGACTGGGACGACGATGTGCGCATCGCGCTCGAAGAACGCGCGTCGCTGTCGCCCGATGCCCTCACCGGCATGGAAGCCTCGCTGCGCTTCGCCGGCTCGGAGAATTGCGACAGCAAGATCTTCGGCCGCCTCAGCGCGTGGCAGAACTGGATCTTCACGCGTCCGAACGCCACTGGCGACGAAGGCGCATTGACCCGCTACGGCGCTCCCGAGAGTGCCAAGTTTGATTGGAGAAGGACGTAATCACCATGAGCATCGTCGATCTCGAAGCCAAGATCCCCAACAACGTCGGCCTGCGTGACAACAAGCGCCTGATGATGGCGCTCGAACGTTGGCAGCCGAAGTTCCTCGAATGGTGGGGCGCGCTTGGCCCCTCGGACTTCAATCAGGACCAGATCTATCTGCGCACGGCGATCGGCGTCGGCCAGGGCGGCTGGGCGCACTTCGATTACGTGAAGATGCCCGACTACCGCTGGGGCATCTTCCTCGCGGACGGCCCGGCGGATCGCAAGATCCACTTCGGCGACAACGTCGGCCAGCAGGCCTGGCAGGAAGTGCCCGGTGAGTTCCGCAATCGCCTGCGCCGCCTGATCGTGACGCAAGGTGACACGGAGCCAGCGTCGGTCGAACAGCAGCGCCAGCTCGGCCACTGCTGCCCGTCGCTCTACGACCTGCGTTCGCTGTTCCAGGTCAACGTCGAAGAAGGTCGCCACCTTTGGGCGATGGTCTACCTGCTGCAGACGCACTTCGGCGCCGACGGCCGCGAAGAGGCCGAAGCGATGCTCGAACGCCACAGCGGCGACAAGGACAACCCGCGCATCCTGCAGGCGTTCAACTACCCGGTGACCAACTGGCTGGACTTCTTCTGCTTCACGGCCTTCATGGACCGCGACGGCAAGTACCAGCTCGCGTCGCTCGCCGAGTCGAGTTTTGACCCGCTCGCGCGCAGCACGCAGTTCATGCTCGCCGAAGAGGCCTACCACCTGCAGACCGGCGAAAACGGCGTCGGCCGCATCGTGAAGCGCACGGGCGAACTGATGGCCCAGGGCAAGGACCCGCGCACGGTTGGCGCGATCCCGCTCGACATCATCCAGAAGTATGTGCACTTCTGGTTCACGGGCTCGATGGACCTGTTTGGTGGCGAAGACAGCACCAACGCAGCGGAGTCGTTCGCCAACGGCCTCAAGGGTCGCTATCGCGAAAGTGACGGCATCTACAAGGACCCGACCGCGCTGCAGGCGAACTACACGCTCGAAGTGCCGACCGAAGAAGGCAAGATCGAGAAGCGCGACATCCCGCTGCGCCGCGCGATGAACGCCGTGCTGCTCGATGCCTACATCGCCGACTGCAAGCGCATCGTCGAACGTTGGAACCGCGAGCTCGAGAAGCTCGGTGTGTCGGAGCGCATTGCGCTCCCCGACCACAAGTTCCACCGCTACCAGGGCGTCTACGCCGGCTTCCGCTTCTCGCCGAAGGGCGAGATGATCGACGAAGCAACCTGGACCAAGATGCACACGCACTGGCTGCCGACCCAGGCCGATCGCGATTACGTGCAGAGCTGCATGGTCAAGGTCACGACGCCCGGCAAGTTTGCGAACTACATCGCGCCACCACAACAAGGCGTGAACGATCAACCGATCGAGTTTGAATACGTGAAGTTCCACTAGGCCTGAGCAAGCCACGCCGCCCGGCATCGTGCTGGGCGGCGCGTGAGCACAATCCCATCGCATCCCCCCCGTCGTTCA
>JADZDL010000253.1 GCA_020851075.1 Planctomycetota bacterium
ACTGGTGGTCCGGATTGGACAGGCAATAGACCCGCTGCCCCTGCTGCACCTTGCTCGCGATCGGCAACGGCAACCAACCACTCGCGGCGACCTGGAGCACACAGAGGTCCGCCCCCGCATCGGCCGCGGCGACCTTCTGCACGGGCCAGACGTGCCCTTCGAGATCGGCCACGACGAGAAACGCCTCGCGCATCGTCTCGTCCCTCGCCAACACATGGTGGCACGTCGCGACGAGGCCCTCGCTGCCGACACAGAAGCCGGACGCGCCCGAGAAGTGCCAATCCTCGCATTCGGTACAGAGGTAGTAGTGGCCGACGATGCGCGCGCTCTTCTGCACGAGCGCACAGAGCTCTTCGGGCGGCAAGACCGCGGTGCGCGGAACTGCAGGCGCGAGCGGATACGACTTCGCCGCGCCGGCCGCCTGCACGAGGGTATCGCAGGACACCAGCTGTCCCTGCTTCTGCAATTCGCTGCAGGCCCGGGTGATGCGCAATTCGAGCAGCGCGTCGTCAATCCACTCCACCCCACCCTGGGCGGCCAACGGCTGAGCGAGGAACAGCCAGAGAAGGCTTGTGGAGAACCGACTTCCAAACGACCAGGGCAGCATGGCTGCCGATCCTAAACGGCCTTCGCACCGCGGCAATCCGAGGAACCAGTCTCAAGTCGGCACTGTCGAATGGCGATACACCTGGCAGTCGGCTTCCCCGGGACCACGCCGACAGGAGATTCCCCCATGTTGGTCGCCAAGACACCAACGCCTGCAAGCTGGAGTGACACGCCGGTGGAGACGACCGTGCTGCCCCGGGTCTACGTCGTCGACGACGAACCTTCGATCCAAGCCCTGTTCCGGCGCATGAGCCAGAACGCGGGCTTCGAAGTGGTCACGTTCGGCACCGCCAACGAGTTTCTCGCGCAGTTCGATGACACGCGGCCTGGCAGCCTCGTGCTCGACCTCAACCTGCCCGACCGCACCGGCATCGAGGTCCTCGAAGAACTCGCCGCCCGCGGCACGCAGATCCCGGTCGTGTTCATGAGCGGCATGGCCCGGGTCTCCGAAGCCGTGCGCGCGCTCAAGCTCGGCAGCATCGACTTCGTCGAGAAGCCGTGTGAGCCCAAGCAGATGATCGAGACCATTCGCCGCGCCATCGCCGAGGACATCGCGCGTCGCAACGCCTCCGCCTCCACGGAGGATATCGAACGGCGTTTCGCCCGGCTGTCCCCGCGCGAGTTCGAAGTCCTGGAGCTCGTCGTCAACGGCGCCGCCAACAAGGAAGTCGCGACCAAACTCGGCCTCAGCCCAAAGACCGTCGAAGTCCATCGCGCCAACGTGATGCGCAAGACGGGCGCCAGTTCGCTCGCGGAACTCGTGCGCATCTACCTGGCGCGCGCGAGCTGAGCCCGGGCCGGTTGCTTAGTACAGCAACGTCGCCAACCGACGCCGGTACGCATCGAGCCGTTCGTCGTCTTCGCCGACCAGCACGAAGCACACGAGCATGGCCTTGCGCGCGAGCCCACCGCGGTGGGACTTGTCCGCGGCGACCGAATCGATGAGCCGCTGCATCGCGCCTTCGTAATCGCGCGCGAGCAGCAACTGCCGCGCTTCGGCCAACGCCGTCTCCGCCTCACCAGCGGGAGAACCCGGCTTGCCTTCGAGCCACTCGATGCCCTGCAGCAGACGCTGCGCCCGATCCGCCCGTTCGTCCTCTTCGGGGAAGCCCTCAAGCGCCTCGCGCACCGCCGCCACATCGCCGGCGGCCGCCGCGAGCATGCCACGCTGCAGACGCCCTTCGGGGCTTTGCGGGTCGATTACGGCCGGAGCAACGGGCGCTGCGGGCTCGGCTCCAGGCACCGGCAGCCCCGTCGGCTCGATGCCGTTCCGCTGGAGGAACTTGCGCACTTCGGCTTCGGGCAAAGCCCCCTGGAACGCATCCACCGGACGCCCCCCGTCCACCAGCACGCAGAACGGAATGCCCTGCACACCAAAAGCCTGCGCAAGTTCTTGTTCGCGTTCCGTATCCACCTTGCCGAGCCGGAAAGAGCCGCCGTAGTCCTCGGCGAGCTTCTCGAGCACCGGCCCCAACGTGCGGCAGGGCCCGCACCAGGCCGCCCAGAAGTCGAGCAGCACCGGGATGCTCATCGAACGCTCGACCACGTCCTGCTGGAACGCCGCTGCCGTGATATCGCTGACGAAAGTGCCGACCATGGCGGTGTCTGTAGGTGCCGCAGGCCTGCAGGTCAATGCGAACTGCCCCCTACCGTTACGACTTCGCTACGAAACCGCTGCTGGCCCTATGCAAGCGAGGCCTGCGCCAGAAGCAACGACCGTGGCACGCATGTTGAACTCCGGGGTGCAACCGATCCGAGGCAACGTATTTCCAGGGATGGAATGCGTGAGAGAGGCGACCGGAGCCTCGGATCGGCATCTTACTTCCTGCCAGGAAGTTGCTTCAGGCCGCCGAGCTGCCGACCGACTTCAGCAGCGCATCCACCAACTGCAGGATGCCGTAGCCCAGCAGCACAAACCCCAGCTGCACGGCAAACCCCAGCACCGCCGCCCCGCGCGTCATGCCAAACAGACCGCGAAGCAGGAACAGCGCCACCGCCGTGTTGCCGATCAGCATCACCACCGTGGTCACATGCAGCACCGGCACCATCGCCACCTGCAAGAACCCGCTCAGCATGTACCACAAAGTGATCAACATGCAGCGGCCAAGGCTCAGTGTCTCGGCGCCGCACACCTTCGTGCCGATGTGCACGATGAGGCTCATCACCGTAAACACCAGGAAGCAGAGACTGATCCACTGGACGGGCGCCGTTGGGGCCAACCATGGATACGCCTCGTCGAGCGCTTCCACGCGCGAACGCAGCAACGAGCGGTGACGCAGGTCATGCGGCACGGATTCGGGATCAACGTCCGCACCCGGCACATACTCGACCGGCAGCGTCGAAGTTGCGGCGGCCTTGCGGCGCACGGTTGGCTCTTGGGCCTGAGGCTCCGCTGGTGGCGTTTCCGCCACAACCTCGGGCTTCGCGACTTCATCCGGCCTGGCGGGTTCCAGAAACCTGCATTCCTGGATGCGCGACGCCTGCAAGGTCTGCACGACGCCGTCGATCGAGATCTGCAGGGTCGCCAGATCCATGGCGATCACGGAGCCCTGGAGCACCGTTCCGTCGTCCAGAGTGACCTTGGCATGGCGCTGCTGGGCCCGACCACACACGGTCAGGAGCAAGACCAGCAAACCGGCAAAGAACGCGCGCATGAAGTCGCAATCGGAAGTCCCGGCCCCCTGGCTTGAGGACGACTTG
>JADZDL010000254.1 GCA_020851075.1 Planctomycetota bacterium
CTCGCGGTGCTGCTCACGACACCGCGAGCGCAGGATGTCACCGCCCACGACGTGCTCTGGCGCACGCCGAGCCGCGACGCGTCGGGATCGATGCCCATCGGCAACGGCGAAGTCGGCTGCAACGTCTGGTGCGAACCGGACGGCAGACTGTGCTTCTACGTGGCGCGCACCGACAGCTGGAGCGAAGCATCGCGACTGCTGAAACTCGGCAAGGTCACCGTGCAGGTGCGGCGGCCCGTGGCGGAGGAGCCGTTCGTGCAGCGGCTGGATCTGCGCAATGGCACGATCGAGGTCACCTGGGGCGAAGGCGAACGGCGGGTCACCGTGCGGTTGTTCGTCGATGCGATGGCGGACGTCGTACACCTGCAAGGCGAGAGCGCGCGCGATGAACAGATCGTGGTGCAGGCCGAGACGTGGCGCACGGCGCCGCGGCTGCTGCAGGGCGAAGAACTGAAATCGAGCTGGACGATGCACGATCCGCCCGCGGACGTCCAAGTCGAGGAGGCTGCGGATGTCGCGGTCGGCGGGGATGACCCACGCGGCGGCGGTCCGCGCCACGGCTTCTACCACCGCAACACGACCTCCGTCACAGCGATGACGCTGGCGCGGCAGAGTCTGGTCGTCGACGGTTTGCCAGCGTTCGAAGATCCGCTGCTGCACCGTTCGTTCGGCCTGCTGATGGGCGGCACCGGTTGGGGCCGCGGCTCGATCCGCGATGGTCGCGCGCCGGTGCTCATGTCGGCACGAGGCCGCAACTTCGCGCTCGCGATCGCTGCGCCGTGCGTGCAGGACGCGGCGGCCGGGGCCTTCGCCGAACGCGCGAATGCGCTGCTCGACGCAGTGGACCCCGAACGCGACCGCGAACGTACCGCGGCGTGGTGGCGCGCGTTCTGGGCCCGCTCCTACATCGAAGTGCGCGGCGATCAGATCGCTGGCGTGCCGAGCAATGCGCACCCGCTGCGCATCGGCGAGGACAGCGGCGGCGGCAACCGCTTCGTCGGCACGATCGCCGATGTGCAGGTGCAGGACGGCGACGACGTCGTGTTCGCCGCGGCAACGACGACGCTGCCGCAACAGGTCGAAACGCTGCGCAATCGCCCGTTTCACGGCGTTCTGCGCCTCGCCGCGACGGTCGAACAGGACGCCGCGCACCCGATCGGCCGCATCCTCGACAAGGTCACCGCCGGCCGCGGCGATGGGTTCCTGTTTGACACGCATCCCGGCCGCGCGCTGCGGCTCATCGTCGGCGACCACCAGCTCATCGCCGAGAACGTGCTCACGCCGGGCCAGTCGCACCGCATCGCGGCGACGTTCGATCCGGCGACCAGCCACATGGAACTGTGGCTCGACGGCGCGCTCGTGAAGAGCTCCGCCCCACCGGTGGACCCCGCCCCCGCATCGCGGCTCACGCTAGCCCTCGTGCTGCAGCGCTGGATCCAGGCATGCGGCGGCCGCGGCGCCTTCCCGATCAAGTTCAACGGTTCGATCTTCACGGTCGAGCCGCAGCTCACCGGCGGACCTGTCTTCAACGCCGATTGGCGCAAGTGGGGCGACTGTTTCTGGTGGCAGAACACACGGCTGCCGTACTACCCGATGCTCGCGCAGGGCGACTTCGACATGCAGACGCCGCTGTTCGACTTCTATCGCCGCACGCTCGCAATCGCCGAGCAACGGGCGCGCGCGTGGCACGGCGCCAGCGGCGGTTACTGGCCCGAGGTGATGACGCCGTTCGGCACGCACGGCAATCGCGACTACGGCTGGAATCGCGACGGCGTGCCAAAGGACAAGGTGCTGTGCCCGTGGTGGGAGTACGCGCGCAACCAGGGGCTCGAACTGCTGGCGCTGCTGCTCGACCGCTACGACTACGAACGGGATCCCGCGTTCTTCCGCGCGCAGGTGCTGCCGATCGCCGGGCCAGTGCTCGCCTGGTTTGCGAGCGCCTATCCGCGCGCGGCCGACGGCACGCTGCGCATCACGCCAACGCAGGCGCTGGAGACGCATTGGCACAAGGTCGAGAACGACCTGCCGACCATCGCCGGCCTGCACTGGTGCCTGCAGCGGCTGCGCACGCTGGCGCCAGAACTCGTGCCCGAAGCGCAGCAGGTCGCCTGGGCAGCGCTCGAACTCGCGCTGCCGCCGATCCCCCTGCGCGAACAGGACGGCGCGCGCCAGCTCGCCCCGGCGAGCGCCTACGATCCGAGCCGGCAGAACTGCGAAAGCCCCGAGCTCTACGCGGTGTTCCCGTTCCGGCACTACGGGCTCGGCAAACCCGACCTCGAGTTTGCCCGCCGCGCCTATCTGGGCCGCCACGACCGCTTCACGAACGGCTGGCCGCAGGATGGCCAGGACGCCGCGCTGCTCGGGTTTCTGGATGACGCGCGCGCCAACGTGCTCGCCAAGGTCCAGAACCACAACCGCGCGCACCGCTTCCCGGCCATGTGGGGCCCCAACTTCGACTGGTGCCCAGACCAGTGCCACGGCAGCAACCTGCTCGACACCGTGCACCGGATGCTGCTGCAGTGTGACGGCGACCGCATCCTCCTGCTGCCGTGCTGGCCCGCCGATTGGGATGTGTCGTTCCGCCTGCATGCACCGCAGCGGACCACGGTGGAATGCGTGTACCGGGGCGGCAAGGTCGAGAAGCTCGTGGTCACTCCGCCCGAACGGCGCGCGGCGGTCGTGTTGCCGCGGTGAAGGAACTGCGCCTCGTGCTGCCGCGGCAATGACCTGCGGACTGCGAATGGGACGGCGGACAGCTACAATGCCCGAATGCAGTCGAAAGCCGCCACGGTCGCCGAATACCTCGCTTCCCTCCCCACCGATCGCCGCACTGCGCTGCTCGAAGTGCGCGATGTGTTCCTCGCCAACCTCGACAAGGATTACGAGGAAGGCATGAGTTACGGGATGATCGGCTACTGCGTGCCGTTTCGCGTGTTCCCGGCCGGGTATCACTGCGACCCCAAGCAGGCGCTGCCGTTCGCCGCGCTCGCGTCGCAGAAGAACTACCTGTCGGTCTACATGATGGGGATCTACGCCGACGGTGACGACCCCGAATCGTCGTGGTTTCGCAAGGCGTGGGCGAAGACGGGCAAGAAGCTCGACATGGGCAAGTGCTGCATCCGCTTCAAGAAGGTCGAAGACCTGGCGCTCGACGTGATTGCCGAGGCGCTGCGGCGCATGCCGGCAAAACGCTACGTCGAGTACTACCTGCAGGCGCGCGCGGACTATGCGACGGCCAAGGCGAACGGCACGGCCGGCAAGGGGGTGGCGAAGGCGGCGAAGAAGGCCGTGAAGAAGGCCACCAAGAAGACCGCCAAGAAGGCTGTGGCAAAGGTGAAGGGCACGCCGAAGCCAAAGGCCGCGAAAACGCCCAAGCGCAAGGCGAGCAGCCGGTAACAAGGGCCGTTCGGCCCTGGTCAGATTCTGGGGCGCAGACTCGTTCCAGAGGCCAAGGGATTGACGCACCCGGGCAAAACGCCGACAACGATCGGGCCCCGCTCTCCCTCACCGAGGTCCCTCCATGTCGCCAAGGCGACTCCATGCTCTCTCCGTGCTCGGCCTCTGTGCCGGCGTTCTCGCGCAATCCAACGCCACTCCAGGTCTCGACCTGCGCCTCGAGGACACCTGGAACATGGCTGCGTTCCAGCGCGCAGGCACTTACCCAAGTGGCAAGAGCGCGCTCGGCTTCTGGACCACGTGCTGCAATCCGGGCACGGTCGCGATCCCGTTCCAGGCGGCGATGAACCCCAACCACGGCTTCATCCACTATCTGGTCGCGCGCGAGGCTGACGGACGCCTCGAACAGATCTCGGACTGGAGCTATGTGAAGCACACGTTCGGCTCCAACAACGACCCTAGCCAGTGCGGCACCTGCGCGGGCCCGGGCCGGTTCTCGTGGGTCGAAGTGGGTTGCTCGGACACCTACGCCAATTCGCAGACCGTCGACCACTACTTGCTCGGCCCGCCCGACGAGATCGATCCGTGGCTCGGCACGTGGAACCCGCAGTGCTCGCACTTTGACCAGGGCGAACCGCCCGTCGGCCAATCACAGTTGTGCGATGGCGTGCGCAGCCTCAACCAACAGCAGGCGAACGCGCTGAACCAGTCGGTGCTGCATCAAGTGCAGGTGCAGGATGCGGACTTCGCGACGCCGAACGCGCAGTACTACTGGCAAGCGGGCTACTTCGTGCCGCACGAGGCCGAAGCCAACCGCGGCGACAACATCGGCTCGCGCGAGTTTGTGCCGAGCTGGAATGGCAACGGCTGGACCATGTCGCAGGGCGCGACGCTCGTGCACGGTTCGGTGCTGCAGCGCTGGAGCGGTGCTTCGATCACGTCGAATACAAACGGTGGCGACGACGGTCGCTTCTTCATCGGCGTGAAGGTCACTGGCCCCGTGAATGGGCTCTACCACTACGAGTACGCGATCCACAACCGCGACAACCACCGCGGCCTCGGCGCGCTGCGCATTCCCGTTTGCCCGACGGCGCACGTGCTCAACGTGGGCTTCCACGATGTCGACCTGAATCCGCTCAACGATTGGGTGGGCAGCAAGGTCGGCAACGAGATCGTGTGGAACAGCAACGGCAACCCGCTGCATTGGAACTCGCTGTTCAACTTCTGGTTCGACAGTGATGCGGCGCCGGTGCCCGGCAGCACCCTGGCGCTCGACCAATACGCGGTCGGCCCGGGCGCGCTCACGGTGTCGGTGCTCGGCACGGCACCGCTCGGCCTCTACGACGAGGACCTCGGCCCAGGTTGCGGCAGCACGATGGTGCCCGTGCTCTACGCCGGTGGCTCGCCGGACCGCGCGACGATCGGCAACTCAACGTTCGTGCTGCACGCCGCCAACAACCCGGCCAGCGTGGCCTGCGGCTTCGTGCTGACCCTCACGCCTGGCACCACCGTGCTCGGTTCGGGCTGCACGCTGTACTCGAGTTCGTGGGCAGGTCTGCTGTCGCCCTACATGGCCGTCACCGACCTTGCGGGTGCGGCAACCATGCCGCTGCCGATTCCCAATGACCCGGCGTTCGAAGGCATCGACCTGGACTTCCAGGCCGCCAACATCGGCGGCGGTGGCGCCTACCTGGGCGCGTTCAACCTCAGCAACGGCCTGCGCATCCGCGTCGGCTCGCTGATCAGCACCTGCCCGTAACGGGCCGTGAGTGCCCGCGCGGCGCGTTCCTCATAGGAAGGTGCCCGCGCGGTCGGTTACCATGCGAGCATGAACTCCATTCGCTTGTTCGTGCTCGGTGGTTCCCTGCTCCTTCTGGCTGGCTGCGGCGCCAAGCCGCCGGAAACCAAGACGCCTTCGGTCCCTGCCGCGCCGGTCGCCGTGACCCCCGACGTCGTCGCTCAGCTCGCCAAGGCTGACGCCAAGGACGGCAAGGAAGACAAGGTCGTCACCAAGTGCGCCGGCTGCGCGCTCGGCATGGACGGCAAGCCCGAGCACACGGCGCTCCTCGGCGACTACAAGGTGCAGTTCTGCGACCACTGCGGCGACAAGGTGAAGGACGCGCAGAAGATCATCATGGGCCTCAAGCTCAACTGAGCGAAGCCCGTGCGGGGCGACCGGCGCCCCGCAGTGGATCTGGCCGGCACTGATGTGGCCGGCCCTGTGGCCGGCACTCGATCCGACCGACCCGCGATCAACCGATCGTCAGGACCATCGTGTCGGTGAAGGCCACCTGCGGCGCGGGGCAACCGCCAGCCCCCATCAAGTCCGCACCCTGGATGCCGATGTTCAACCCGACAAAGCTCGGGTCGGTCGGCAGCGTCCACACGTTGGTGCTACCAAAGAGCACCACCGACCATTCGTGGCCAACCGTGCAGGTGCAGAACGGAGTCGGGTTGACGAAGAGGCCCAACCCGACAAACGGCACACCCGAAATCCCACCCAGCGTGGTCGACACGGTCCCGCCGAGGCTGGCACTGCCCACGCTCGAGATCGTCGCCGCACCACAACCGTGCGCCTGCCGCACGATCGAACCACTAGCCGGAACGTAGGCGAGGCCCAGCAGATTGCTGGATCCGTAGGCACCGACGGCCGCCGCGAGGCCCGACGCTCGATCGATCGTGTAGAGCGTGTCGGTGCTATTGCAGACGAGGTAGACGGTGTCGTTGTCCGAGTTGTAGGCGAGGCCGTTCGGATTCGTCGGGCCACCGAGCGCGCCGATCAACGTCGCGGCGCCGGTCGTTCGATCCATCAGATAGAACGAGTCCGCACCGCTGTTCGTCGAATACATGACGTCTGCAGTGCTGTCGTAGACGAGGTTGCTGAAGCTCGCAAGGCCAGACGTGCCAACCAGCGTCGCCACCCCCGTGGACTTGTCGATCACGTAGAGGCCGTTGTCGTGCGACGAGACGCCGTAGAGCGTTCCGGTGCTCGAATCAAACTCGAGCCCGTGCATGACAAACAACGTGCTGCCGTAGGCGCCGACGAGCGTCGCGGTGCCCGTCGCCAGGTCGAGCGTGTAGAGCGAATCGTTGCCAGTCGAGGTCAAGTACATCGTGCCCGTCGCCGCGTCGTACGCGAGACCGGCGGTTGTGCCCGCGTTGGCGCTGACGGTTCCGATCTGGGTCCGCGCTCCCGTGGTCATGTCGAGCTCGTAGAGAGCACGGCTGCTGTCCACGGCAATGAGACGTTGTGCGGAAGCCTGCGCGGCGAGAGCCAGAAGTGTAGCGGCAGCGAGAATCAGTGCTTTCATGGTGCGGAAATCGGAGAGTGAGGGGCGGAGAAACGGAGTACCAGAGTAGCGCAGACGGAGCCTTCTGCGCAGGTGACTCAAAATGCGTTGCGGCACCCCCTTTCGCTGACGCGAACATCACTCCGTTGCGCCCGTTGCGTGCGCCCCCAAGCGCTCATCTCGCCTGCAACCCCAACGCCTTGGCCTGCAGGTAATGGCGCTCTGGCAAGTTGGTCGTGCGTAATGCCGCGGCCTGGTAGTCGAGAATCGCCCCGTCGCGATCGCCTGCCATTTCTCGCAAATGGCCACGCACGGCCAGCACGCGATGCCCCGTGGCAAGGCGCGGATCGTTCTCGAGCGTCGCCACCAAAGCGAGCCCGGCGGCAGGACCATTCACCATGGCCACGGCAATCGCCCGATTCAGCGCCACCATCGGGTTGTCCTGCATGCGCTGCAGCAGCGTGTACAGCGCGAGAATCTGTGGCCAATCGGTGGTCGCAATACTCGCGGCCTCGTCATGCAATGCGGCAATTGCGGCCTGCACCTGGTAGGGCCCGACTTCGCCCTGCGCGAGCGCCTTGGTGATACAAGCCGTTCCTTCGGCGATCTGCTGCCGATCCCAGCGCGAACGATCCTGCTCCTGCAGCGGAATCAGCTCGCCGTTGGGCCCGGAACGCGCGGCGCGCCTCGCATCGGTAAGCAGCAGGAGCGCCAGCAGGCCAAGGCTCTCGGGATGGTCCGGCACCAGATCACAGAGCATGCGACTCAGGCGAATCGCCTCCGCAGCAAGGTCCGGGCAGTGCAGCGCCGTCCCCTGCGAACTCGTGTGCCCTTCGGTGAACATGAGGTAGAGCACACGCAGCACGGCGTCGAGTCGCTCCGCGCGCTCGACGGCACCAGGCCTCACAAAGGGCAGCCCCGAGCCCTGAATCGCGGCTTTGGCGCGACTGATGCGCTGGGCCATGGTCGGCTCCGGCACCAGGAACGCGTGGGCGATGGCGGCGGTCGTCAGGCCTCCCACCGCGCGAAGAGTGAGCGCGATCGCCGCAGGAGCCGCCAATGCCGGGTGACAACACGAAAACAGCAGCGCGAGCGTGTCGTCGCCAGTCGCCGTCAGCGGATCCTCAAACTCGTCGTTGGCGGGTTCTACCGTCAATTCTGGGGCGACAACCATCGCCTGCCGCCGCTCCCGCGAAGCCTCGGCTTCCCGTTGGTCCTGCAACCGGCGTTGTGCAACGCGGAACAACCATCCCCCGGGATTGGCGGGCATGCCACCCTGCGGCCACTTCGTCGCGGCCGCGAGCAGGGCCTCCTGCACTGCATCCTCCGCCGCGGCGAAGTCCCCGCCGCGGCGCGTCAGGGCACCGAGCACCCGCGGCGCGAGATCTCGCAGCAGCTGCTCCAGGGCTGGCTCCGCGGACCCGTTCATCCGTCGATCGGTGGCGCGCTCATCACTTGTCGCACTTCGATCGGAATCGCCAACGGCTTGCCGCCAGGGCCTGGCGCCACCGAGGCCATCGCGGCGATCTCGTGCGCTCGCTGGGCCGACGTGCAATCGACGATCCAGAACCCGACCAGGAACTCCTTGGTCTCCGCGAACGGACCATCGCTGACAATGGGAGCGTTGGCGGCCTCTGCGCGCACGACTTTGACGTTGTGCGGCACATCGAGACCCTCGGCGAGCACCAGTTCGCCGCTGCTGGTGAGCTTTGCGTTGAGGTCGAGCATGAAGCGGATGTGCGCGTGGAACTCCTCGGGCTTCCACTTCGCGAGCGCTTCAAACCCGGCCCGGCTGCCGTGCATCATGAGCATGAACTTCATCGTTGGCTCCTTCTACTGGCCCGCGTGGGCCTTCTGGAGGGTGGCGAGATCGATTTTCGACATCTTGAGCAGCGCGGCGCCGACGCGCCCCGCTTTGGCAGGCTCCTTGTCGCCCAGCAGGTCACCAAGGGCCGTGGGCACCACCTGCCAGGACAACCCGAACTTGTCCTTGAGCCAACCACACTGGCCTGGTGCGCCGCCACCAGCAATCAGCTTCTCCCACAGGACATCGATCTCCTGCTGCGATTCGCAGTGCACCACCAACGAGATCGCCTCGGTGAACCGGAAGCGTGGCCCCCCATTGAGCGCGATGAACTCCTGTCCGGCAAGTTGGAACTTCGCGGTCATCAGCGCGCCTTTGGGCACCGGGCCACCCTCGCCCCAGCGCGACTCGCTCAGCACCTTGCTGTCCTTCCAGATCGACGTGTAGAAGCGCACGGCTTCCTCGGCGTTCTGATCGAACCAGAGAAACGGCGTGATCTTCTGCTTCTGGATCATGACGGCTGGTGTAGGAGGTTGGGTCCGGGGAGCCGGTGCCAAGGGTGATGGAAGGAAGGGGATGGCGAAGCTGGTGGCAACCAGCAGACCGGTGAGCAGGTTCTTCATGGCTAGGGGAATGGGCGCACCACCGGCGCGCCTTCACCCCGTAGTCGGAGCCGATGGGGCGGCCTCGACACCATGCCAAGAAATCGTCCTATTTCCTGCTGGGCAGTTCCTGCATCGTCAACGGCACAGCCGACTCGCTGCGCCTGCGGGCCCCGTTGGCAATGGCATCATCTTCCTACTGGCGAATGCAGCGCAACGAGCACGGAAACCGCAGCTACAGCAAGCAAGAGAATCAGGACGACGATGCGCACGACGCGCTGACTGCGCTTCACGTCCCACCAATCGCGCGGCTTGATGGCCTGCACACCGCCAGCGGCGGCACCAAGGCCACCGCGACCATCACGCCGACCAACGGAGTCGTCAACGCGGTGGTGAACGACTCGGGCGGGTTGACGAGCAGTCAACCAATGGGCCGATTCGCTTCATCC